>DPMX01000094.1:0-1072 GCA_003540955.1 Gammaproteobacteria bacterium | reverse complement strand
GATGCCGTCCGCTTCAAACCAAGGCTCCGTACCTGCTGCTCACCACCCGCGATCTCCCCAGAAGGGAGATCCTGGGACGATGTATTGATCCGATCAGCAATTTCCGACAGTTTCAAATCGAACCTGCGTAAAACTGTCGGATTCACATCAACCCAAATTTCTTCATCCCTTGCGCCGAATAGATCGATCTTGTCGACTCCCAAATCAAGCAGCTCATCCCGTATAGACTTCGCAATACGTTTTAGCGAGCGCTCCGGAAGCGGGCCGGAAATAACTAATTTCGATATCGTCTCGTAACGAATAATTCGACGGATTTCGGGTTCTTCCGTATCTTCAGGTAAAGTACGTAGCTGGCTGATAGCCGATTCAACATCGGCTAATGCTTCTTGCATATTATGACCAGCTTCGAACTCAATCGAGACACTAGCAACGCCTTCATATGACGACGAGGTAACCGTTTCGACCCCATTCAGAAATCGAACCGATGGTTCAATCGCTTGCACGATGTTGCTGTCAACATCCTCCGCAGCCGCTCCAGGCCAACTCACTGTAACCGTGACTAAATCAATTCCGAAGTCCGGAAAGAATTGCCGATTTATTTTCCCGGTCGCAAACAACCCACACACGATCATAAGAGTGAAAAGAAGATTAGCTGCCGTGGGATGACGGGCGAATAAAGCTATGGGCCCAGACGGCAATATTGACGCGCTGGTCATTGTATTTGAAACGTACTAACACTGATCCCCGGTCCAATCCCCGGAAATTGCTCAGTGACTATCAAGGCATCCGGACGAATTTTGCTCCGAATTAGAACCTTATCTCCGTATTCGCGGATAACATTGACTTCGAACTCCACAAGTCTGGCATCTTCAACAACATAGATAACTTGATTAGGAGAAACTGCAGTCACCGGAAGCACTATTATGTCCTCGTAGTTGACATCCGGAACCGACACCTCAACGAAAGCGCCCGGTCGAAGAATTTCCGTTGGGCCGCCCGTTATACGGGCATACAAAATAACTCCACCGGTTGTCGAATCGATCTCGGCGCCGACACGCTCGATCACGGCCGC
>DPMX01000292.1:2740-12181 GCA_003540955.1 Gammaproteobacteria bacterium | reverse complement strand
AAATAGATCTGTTCCCATTCGCTCGCGCATACGTGCTGTGGAAAGATGATTGCGTACATCAGCGAACCCGAGACGGGCAGGAATTGAACTCACGCGACAGCACGCTGCTAGTAGAATCGCTTTACTTACACACCAACCCCGATTTATTTCGAGTACGCGACTTGCACGGAGGCCCTCCACTGTAAGGTCTATCGTATATGGATCATAACGAAAACGGTCTCGAACGGCGTAATAAAGTGAAACTGCATTAGCGCAGTCACTATTAGTCGACCGAGTATATGAGCGGGTAAATTCAATTACTGAGTGATGATCAGAGTTTATTATTCTAGTCGGTTTTAACTCGTCCATCGTTAAAGCTCGTACTTTCTAATATATCCGCGATCATACATCGGCGATTAATTTTTCACGAGCGCGAGAACACCCTAGTTAGAGGGAGCGGCTAATTATCCTCTGTACGTTACCCAATCGGTAACAAGTAATACGGTTTGAATCTGATGTCTGGGATACCGAACTCTTGGGTGCTGCGGAACTATAGGCTTTGGGCGTCAATATTGCAGTTCCTGCCGTTATTGAGTTAAATCGGTAAAATGCAATACTGATCAATCCTCTATGGCCAAGAACCAAACGTTGCAAGCTGCCAGTATTCACAAATGAAGGTTCGGGAAAGTAACATGCCCCGCCAAGATCAGTGGGAGAGCTACTTTGATCCACCAAAGATTATGGCGAGGCTAGGTTTAATGGAGTCTGATTACAATTTGGTTGAAATTGGATCCGGTTATGGCACTTTTACAATAGCCAGTGCGACGCTTGTGGCTGGAACTGTGTTTGCATTCGATATCGAACCGGAAATGCTGAAAACAGCCGCTATTCGAACAAGAAGTCTTGGACTTACGAATATAAAATATATTGAACGCGATGTTATCGCCTATGGCACGGGGCTTGTCGATGGCTCGGCCGATTATGCGATGGTGTTTAACATTTTGCACACTGAAAACCCAATAGACTTGCTGCGCGAGGCGCGACGAAACGTAAAGCCATCGGGAAAAGTGGGGGTGATGCATTGGAACTATGATCCAAAAACACCGCGCGGTCCGCCAATGGAGATCCGTCCACGGCCCGTAGATTGTGTCGAATGGGCCCAGGCTGCAGGGCTTGAGTGTGGACCGCAAATTGATTTGCCACCGTACCACTATGGCTTCGTCATGCTGCCTTCTATTCCGTAACCGACATTATCCATTTTCACGGGCTTCCTTCGATTGGAAAGCAACGAGCGTTGACCCGAGCGCGCCGGTTGTCTAGCCTTACCAGTTTCCGTACTTGTGCAACGACACTAATGACCAACGCCTCTTCTGACTACTTGGCAGCGCTCCCCGGCATTGATCAGCTCTTACGCTCGGATGCGGCCCAACCGCTGCTGCAGCAATATGGGCATGACCTAGTAACGGAGTCATTAAGGGTCGTTATCGAAAAATTGCGCCGAACGCTAGCGCTTCACGGTGCCTCCGCGATGTCTGGAGTGGCGACTCTAGCTATCGTAGAGGCGGCTAATCATTATTTAAGCGAATTTTCGGCACCCAGTTTTAAACCGGTATTCAATCTCACAGGTACGGTATTGCACACGAATCTTGGCCGGGCACCTTTACCATCAGAGGCTATCAAAGCGATGACTGCGGTTGCTAGCGGTGCCAGCAACCTTGAATTCGACCTTGGGAAAGGGCGTCGCGGCGATCGCGACGACCATCTTGAGTCGCGGATCTGCCGTTTAACGGGTGCCGAGGCAGCAACCACGGTAAACAATAACGCAGCCGCTGTATTACTCGTCTTAAATACGCTTGCTCTGCGTAAAGAAGTCATCGTATCACGCGGTGAACTCATCGAGATTGGTGGATCTTTCCGGATCCCGGATGTCATTTCACGTGCTGGTGCAAAAATACGCGAGATTGGAACGACGAACCGCACTCACGTAGAAGATTTCGAACAGAACATCAGCCCGAAAACTGCAATGCTGTTGAAAGTGCACACAAGTAACTATGTTGTTAAAGGCTTTACAAGCGCGGTATCGGAGCGTCAAATGGCAAATATCGCGCATAAACATGATGTTCCAGTCGTAGTAGACCTTGGCAGCGGTACCTTAGTAGATCTCCAACGCTACGGGTTACCACACGAAACGACAGTTAGTGAGACTTTAGATAATGGCACGGATATTGTGACGTTCAGCGGCGACAAGTTGCTAGGCGGGCCACAAGCTGGAATTATTGCCGGCCGCGCTGATTTGGTTGGCCGGATTAAGCGTAATCCTATGAAACGTGCACTCCGTGTCGACAAGATGACCATCGCAGCACTCGAAGCTGTTTTGCGTCTCTATGATGATCCAGTCCGCTTAGTTGAACGGTTGCCAAGCCTGCGACTGCTAGCCCGAACTGCCGTAGACATCGGGCAACAGGCACAACGTCTGTTGCCAAAAGTGAGATCAGTGTTTGACGATATCGTGACCGTTGAAGGTGTGGACTGCTATAGCCAAATCGGCAGCGGTGCCCAACCGGGTGAGTTACTGTTAAGTGCTGGCCTCGCCCTCAAGCCAAAGCGTGCTCGCGGCAGTGGTAGGGTATTAGAGCGTCTGGCCAAGGCGTTTCGAGAGCTGCCTGTCCCGGTTGTTGGCCGAATTGACGGTGGAGCTTTTATCCTTGATCTGCGCTGCCTTGAGGATGAGTCGACCTTCGTTGGGCAGTTGAAAGTTCTGGAAAGTTTCGGCAAAAACTAATGATCGTTGCAACAGCGGGGCACGTCGATCACGGTAAGACGCTACTAGTGAGGGCACTAACAGGTGTCGACACTGATCGGTTGCCGGAGGAGAAGAAGAGGGGCCTCACAATCGACCTTGGGTTTGCTTACCACGACCTCGGCAACGGAGAACTCACTGGCTTTGTTGATGTGCCAGGGCATGAACGTTTTATCCGCACCATGCTCGCAGGGGTCAGTGGCATCGATTTTGTTGTTTTTGTAATCGCGTCTGACGACGGGCCAATGCCGCAGACAGCAGAGCATCTGGCGATAATGGACCTGCTGGGGATAACTCATGGAGTCGTTGCACTTAGTAAGACTGATCGTGTCTCGCCAACAAGAGTCACCGAGGTCATCTCCGAGGTTTCAGATCTGTTTAGCGGAACTTGTTTAGAACATGTACCCTTAATACCTTTATCGGCAGTGACCGGCGATGGAATTGATAATCTAAGAGAAGTCTTGTGTACGGCTGCACGCGAGTTACCTCGCCGCAAGGTTGAGGGAAATTTCCGGCTCGCGGTCGATCGAAGTTTCCTCCTGGCTGGCGCCGGTAGGGTCGTTACCGGTACGGTGTTTTCTGGGTCGGCAAGCGTCGGCGAGACGTTGATGCTGGCGCCCCTTGGTGTAAATTTGCGAGTGCGAGAGATACATGCTGAAAATCGTTCAGCAAAAAAAGCAGTAGCGGGGCAGCGTTGCGCGTTAAATGTTGTTGGGGGTGACCTACGACGTGCCACGATCCACCGTGGCGATTGGGTGTTAGCGCCAGATGCGTGTTTCGAGGTCAGGCGATTTGATGCCCGGGTAAGAATACTGACTACTGAAGAACGAAACTTCAGGAACCGCACGTCGGTCCATGTCCACATTGGCGCAGCAGATGTTACGGGTCGTGTTATTACTATCGATGCTACGGATATTGCGCCCGGGAAGGATGGTTTAGTTCAGATCCAACTCGATCGCGCCATCAGCACGGTCCGTGGAGACCATTTAATACTGCGTGATCAATCTGCAATGCGCACAATCGGCGGAGGGATAGTCCTAGATCCAGTTCCAATTACTCGTGGTCGTTGTCGTAGTACGCGGTTGGCCTATATCAACGCGATGGAACGGCCCTCGGCTTCTGCGTCGCTGCAAAGTGTTTTGGAACAAGTTGACAACGTGTCGCTGAATCGATTTTCACAAGCGTGGAATCTAACTGAATCAGAGGGCCAAGCGCTTTGGCCTGAAGCAAATATGATCATCGTTGATGAAGGGCGAATGCGAACTGGAATCACACACGATCGCTGGGAGGCGCTTCAATCAACTATCGAGAGAAGTTTAAAACAATGGCACCTGCGTTTCCCGGACAGAGTGGGCGCCAACGAAAACGAACTGCGAGTTAGTCTCTCGGAGCGGGTTAGTGAACCCGTTTTCTCCAATGCAATCGCGGCGATGTTAGATAACAAGGAGGTTATCCGTGATGGTGGAGTTATACGATTGCCGACACACGATATCGTTAGATCGGCGTCGGAGCAGGCGTTGTGGGACAAGGTCGCAAGCTTGCTGAGCGACGGTGGTATTCGACCGCCGGTGGTACACGATATGCTGGAATCACTTGAAATAGGTGTTACAGAGCTGAGAAAGTTTCTAGCAAAGTTTGCAAGTGAAGGGCAGCTCGTTAAGGTGAGTGACAAGCGTTATTTTATGCCGGAGGCAATGCTCGAGCTGATCCAGGTAGTTGAAGATGTCGTCGACGCCAGTACTGATGGCCAGTTCTCCGTAAAGGAGTATCGAGACCGCGCTGGGATCGGGCGTAACGCTGTGATCGAAGTACTAGAGTACTTCGATCGCGTTGGGTATACCCGGCGAAACGATCGGGCTCGAGTAATTCGACAACCGGCAACCGAGGTGTTTAGGACATTGATGAGTTGAACGCCAACTGTTAGTAATTTATCGCTTTTCCAAAGGCGTTGTGAACCTGTTAGCATAGTACACGGAAGAGCGACGTCTCCCGGTGGGGCGCCCGGACTTCAAATCCGGTGGAATGCACGCACGTGCGTTCGGTAGGTTCGACTCCTACCTCTTTCGCCAACCTCTTCCTCATCCAAAGTAAAAAATCAATGTTAGGATGCTATTAAACACGCTATTCGGCGAGTTACACCACAATCTAAAGTGAGCCTGGTGGAGGGTCACCGAATTTTGAAATGACCTACGAGTGCTGTATCCGCGTATTTCCCATTGCTAGTGCGTGGACATCCTGGCTTGCGAACGAAGGGGTGCATAATATCGAGGTGAGTAGGTAACCGTGGTGAAATTATTTGATCTGTGACGCACTCCGTTACGTACATGTAGTAATATGTTCCTAATTACTCAAAATTTCACCGATGCCGGCTACCTTGTTAAGAAGTGTTTCAATCATTTTACTGCTGTTATCCCCTATGGGTGCCTCTAGTATCGACTCCTTGAATCAAACCGCCCATAGCTTTGAGTTCACCTCGATCGAGGGTGAGTCGCTACCAATGAAAATGTTTGGAGGCAAGGCGGTGTTGCTTGTTAACACGGCCTCGCGTTGCGGATTTACTCGCCAATATGATGATCTTCAGACTGTGTGGGAACGCTATCGTGACCGTGGATTAGTGGTTTTAGGTGTTCCATCGAACGATTTTGGTGGCCAGGAACCAGGATCCGAGAGTGAAATCAAGAGGTTCTGTAGGATTAATTTCGATGTAGATTTTCCTATGACATCTAAAGTCTCCGTAAAGGGTAAACATGCCCACCCTCTATACCGTTGGGCTGCCCGACAACTCGGTTGGAGTGCCAAGCCAAGGTGGAACTTTCATAAGTATCTAATATCACCTAATGGCCAGATCGTTGGATGGTTTTCTAGTCCAACCTCGCCTACGTCAAAGCGGGTTTTGCGCGCTATCGAAGCACAACTCCCGAGTCGCACAAGCGGAGAAAGTTAAAGTCTGGCTCAACAGCATGTACTTTTCGCTTGCTGAGCGCGTTGCTATAACAACATGACGACAATACTCTGGTTTCGCCGTGACCTGAGGCTCAGCGACAATCTAGCACTCACTGCTGCCGTGGCACTGGGACATCCAGTAACTCCTGTTTATATATCTGATAATGTCAATGCCGGTGAATGGTCGATAGGTAGTGCCTCACGGTGGTGGTTACACGGGTCTTTGTCTGCGCTCGCCTCTGATATCGAAGCACGCGGCAACCGACTTATTTTTAAGACCGGTTCTACTTTCGCTGTCATAGATAAACTACTGTCAGAGACTGGAGCTAAAAGGATTTATTGGAATCGACGTTATGAGCCTTCGGCGGCGAAATTGGATGCAGAAATAATTGCGGGGTTGAAACGTAAGGGTATAGAAGCACGCAGTTTCAACTCTAGCCTTCTCCGAGAACCCTGGGAAGTTGCCACGCAGAAAGGGGCACCATACAAAGTCTTCACGCCATTTTGGAAAGCCCTGCGTGAGCTTGGCGAATCGTATAAAACAAAACCAGCACCTATCCGCATACCAGCTCCAAAAATATATCCCAAAAGTGACGAACTTCAATCGTGGGGTCTGCCGCTCAGAGGAGCTGATTGGTCAGGTCGCTTGAGCGACAGCTGGACCCCAGGTGAAGCAGCAGCGCGATTGCGTTTAACTGACTTCATTACCGCGGCTGTTTTCGACTATAAGGACAAGCGAAATATACCTGGCGTGGACGGGACGTCACGTCTATCGCCACACTTACATTTCGGGGAAGTTGGCCCGCGCCAAATTTGGAATGGGGTCGTCAAAAGCGCAATCGCGTGTAATGGAAGCCCAATGCCTCGCAGTGTTGAATCCTATCTTTCTGAAATCGTCTGGCGCGAGTTTTCTTATCACCTCTTATTCCACTTCCCTAAATTACCCTCAAAACCACTTCGCGAGGAGTTTTCTTTTTTCCCGTGGGAAGATGATCCGGTTGGCTTGTCGGCATGGCAGCGCGGGTCCACAGGGTATCCGATCGTTGACGCTGGTATGCGTCAATTATGGGCGACTGGCTGGATGCACAATCGGGTCCGGATGATCGTTGCTTCTTTCCTCATTAAGGACCTGCTGATCGATTGGCGAACTGGTGAAGACTGGTTTTGGGATACACTTGTCGACGCAGATCTCGCGAATAACTCGGCGAGCTGGCAATGGGTCGCGGGATGTGGTGCAGATGCGGTGCCGTATTTCCGTGTTTTTAACCCCGCCACTCAGGGATCGAAATTCGATCCTGATGGGTCCTATGTCCGAAAGTGGGTACCGGAGATCGCCAAACTACCAGACCGTCTGATTCAAGCGCCGATCGCAGCTAAACCAGTCGACTTAGCGGATGCGGGGATTAAACTTGGTCGTGATTATCCAATGCCAATCGTCGATCACGCAATGGCTAGACACCGAGCGCTTGAGAGATATAAACGATTAAAAGTCAGGCAAGATGGCTGATTGATTATGCAGATTTTTCTCGCGCGTTTGCGTGTATAAGTAGGGGATGAATGTCGGAACGATAATGAGTCTCATAGATTACCCAGGTAAAACTTTGTTTGAATTTAGCGAGAGAATTTAAAACGTTGCTTTTTAGGTAATGAGCCATAAAACGAGGACGGCGGCCACGGCGTGCCAAGCGCTGAAGTAAAAAGGTTTAGAAATCATGCGGCCCTCACGTTTTGCTCGGCGCTCGTCTCCTAGCGAAGCGTAACGCGATGCGAAAATTGGTCCGAAATTTTCGCGGATAAAATCCGGCATGCGCTGTGTCCGAATCTCCATGTCGCCCAATAAATCGTCGATATACTGCGGAACATTCGCGCCTATAAAAAAGCCTTGTTTGCGATTTTTCATTTCTTTAGCAAGCCACGCGTGGACGTTCTCGATCGTTGCCTCCATTTTTTCTTCTGGCGGTAGTTCGACTACACCAAGGAAATTTTGTGAAAGCCAGTGGGCCCCAACCTCAGCTGTCAGTTGTGCTGCTACTGAAGAGGCATAGCCGACAAACCCTATGCGAGGAAACCTTGGCGGGAGAATATGGCGGTATAAATGAAAGCGACCATTTCGGAGAATATTATTGCGAATTTCGTCAGACACAAAACCTAAATTTTGCTGCCAACCGGTGGCAAAAACGACTAAGTCCGCCGGTAGCTTAGTACCATCTTCCAGTTCTATAGAATCAGTGTTGAAGCGTCTAATTAAACTTCTTTTGACGATGGCACGCCCGGTATTTAGTTCAACGTAAAATTCGCCACCAACACCGATCTGATCCAAGCCAACCGGCAGCGAATCTGGGGTTAGTTCGGGCGGCATTCTGATCAGCTTCTGAAAAACGACGGAAATAAATTTCCAAAATAATTTAGGGATAACCTTACCCGACCCATGGAGAAATTCTTCAAGGCCATGACGGTGATAGTATGGGAGCAAGCGACTTGACAACCGATTTAGCACGAGGAAATCGCCAGGCACTATCCCCCCAACGAAACGTGGCGCGACCCATTGTGGACGGCGCACTACGAGGGTTGGCATTAAGTCTAATTTTGCTGCAGCGGTAGCGATATCGAGCCCAGATTTTCCACCGCCGATAATGACGGGGTGCTCGGACTCGGCATAAATTTCATTTGTTGCCTCATGAGATGGGATGATACGCCCGGCAAATTCATCCATTCCATCGTAGGATGGTATATGGGGCTCGTGAAAGACCCCATTACAAACCACTACAAAATCGAACTCAAGTATCTTAATGTCCGTACGATCATCCGTGTATGCTAGCGTTACCTGAAAGCGCTCTTCGGACTCACCAGTGGTTTCAATATTGATAACCCGTTGCTTAAATCGAATGTGGTCGCGAATATAAAAGTGATCGGCATAGCTATTTAGGTATGCGCGTACGTCGTGGGCGATCGGGTATGTGTCAACTTCCGTCGGATACGGGTAATCACTAAAGGCGTAGGTATATTTGCTGTTGTTGGTGCGCAGACCTGGGTAGTCTCGCGATGGCCCCCACGTCCCGCCAAGCTCCTCTTCTTTCTCAAACACAACGACATCAAAACCGTCGTGGAGCATCACTTTTGCGGTTACCAGGCCTGCAATACCAGCACCAAGTATGGCGACTCGCTTCTGTTCACTGCTCGACACCTCACACCTCCGTTAGTGTCATCGGCCACTTTGTGGTTTGATAACGATTATACTGCGCAATAGTACTGCAGAGTACGAGGACATACTTTGTGAGTTGGATATCGATGCGGCGAATTTTAGACTTAAATTTTTCGATTATTTGGTTTAAATCGATTTTTGGAATTTTTCTGGGACTCAGTGGCTGTGTAGGGGTCGCGCCCGGTATTACTCCCATTACAGGATTTGAATTAGAACGCTACCTTGGTAAATGGTATGAAATTGCGCGCTTAGATCATTCGTTCGAGCGAGGCCTCGAAAACGTAACGGCGGAGTATTCTCTTCGGTCAGATGGTGGGGTGACGGTGGTCAACAAGGGGTATTCGAGAAGGGATGACGATTGGAAAATGGTAGAAGGGAAAGCATATTTCGTATCAGACGAGAACGTTGCTCACTTAAAGGTGTCGTTTTTTGGACCATTTTATGGATCTTATGTCATTTTTGAACTTGAACAAAAAGGCTATGACTATGCGTTCGTAACCAGCCACAAAAAATCGTA
>DPMX01000292.1:0-2500 GCA_003540955.1 Gammaproteobacteria bacterium | reverse complement strand
GTTTTTTGGACCATTTTATGTATCTTATGTCTTTTTTGAACTTGAACAAAAAGGCTATGACTATGCGTTCGTACCCAGCCACAAAAAATCGTATCTCTGGTTATTGTCTCGGAGCCCGTATGTTGACCAAGAAGTTATTGATAAGTTTTTACAGACGGCTAGAAAATTTGGCTTCCAAACGAGTGATCTGATATTTGTAGAGCAATCCTGACATGCTCTACCCGTGAATGAAATAGATTCTGACTAAGAACGGGGAGTTTCATCATTTTGGGCGAAAATCGAGGAGATTTGTTCTGTTATACATGTGGGTGAAGAGGCATAGTTACCATTTCTGAGTTTGTCACTGATTGACGCGATTTAGTCGCGTTGCAGAGTACTTCGTACTAGTTTTGTGATGCACATTCGGCAATGACCTGTGCAAGCGAGGATGGAGTCGCAGAATGGGATGCGGCGTTATATTGGTTTCGTCGCGGTTACCAACGCGGCTGGGAGAGCGATTTCGTAGTGGTCCCCTATCCTAAATTTCTCTATATCTGAGATGAGATGCGAGTGAATTTTTTCACGTACACGTTCGGTTTGTGCATCGACGATTAATCTGGTTCGTACAGTAGCTTTGTAGATCACATCCACGATATCGCTTGGTTGTTGTCCGTGCCAGACGATAGGTATGGTGTTCAGCTGGAAGTCTAGAAATCCCGCTTGTTTTAGTGCCGGAAAGGCTTGATCTCGGTCGGCATAGCGAAAAAATGGAGGAGCTGAGGGTATATTGATATCCATGTCAGCGTGTTTTTCGATAGCGTTCATTAAGAAGCCGAAAAATCGCCACCCCGTTCGGGCGGGCACCAGACTGCGTAGGTGTAACGTCCACCTGGCTTTAGTACTCGAAAGGCTTCAGTAATTGCTTGATCAGGGTACGCAAGGTGCAATAACCCGAATGCACAAATGACCCCATCGAATTGATTGTCGGCGAAACCTAAATTTTCAGCATCACCTTCTTGAAAGCTCACATTAGGGTATTGCGCTTGTGCATGATTGACCATAGTGATCGCGAAATCGACTGCATTGATCTTGGCACCTAACCTCGCGGCTCGGCCAGATAGATGGCCTGGCCCAGGTGCAACTTCTAGCAAATGCTTGCCCCGGATATCACCAAAACTCTCGAGGATTGGATCTATTGCTTGATTAGTTGTCGGCGTCATGAACTCATATGATAGGGCTCGCTCTAGCCAACCCTCGTGCTCAATGTCTTTGAACGTTTTATTAGTGTTCATATCTTCTTTGATTGAGTCGTTGTGAAGTTTCAGTGTGGAAATCCGTAGATTCACGGAGAGTGCGTTCTATTCTATATCCGTGATTACAATCGATGGGTACGCCCCAATGTATTTTCTCTTTAGCGCGCAAAGATACATTGAAGAGTGGGTATCGGTTGAACCACTCAGTTTAGTGCTAAATGGTTTACGTGGCAGGATCACTGGAAAAGTTTAATACCTGTCGCGCATGCGAAGGAGCTCGATCTAATTGAGCCCCGGGGCGCATAATTTCACCCCGGGGCTGTTATTAACCTGCTTTCTGCATCCCGTCTAGGAGGGTGCTGTAGAGACCAGTGAGTGCTTCTTTGACTTCGTCATCTGTGGCGCCCTTGGCATTCCAGTTACTGCCCCAACGCGCGACGGTCGAATTGCCAGCATCTTCCAGGGTGACGACGGCGCAATAGTTTTCAAACGGTAATGCGTCATTATAGGTTATCGAATAGCCAAATACGGTGTCATCGTGCGCAACATCGAGACGTTCGACAACACGGCCTCCATCCTTCATTTTTATATCACGTGACGCGCCAATCCCAGATCCAGTAACTTCACATGATGCGATCATATCCGGCAGCAGTTTTTCTAAGCCCCCGAAACTCATTAGTGCGTCGAACAGTTTTTTCCGAGGTAAATCAACGTTTTTCTCGACTAATACTTTATACATTTTTAATTCCTTCGTTAATGTGAAATGGTTTATGGCACGTGACCTTTACGACTGTGCCTAGTTTTTAACTCGATCGGGCACCTACAATGAGTATTATGCCATTACAACCAGTTGAGGACGAACATGAAGAAGCATGCTTAGTTGGATGCAGATCCGTGGCAAGTAAAAGTAAAGACCAACGGCTACAGCTCGAGAGAGAATTCTTTGGTTGCAATGATCCAAATTATTGAAATCTGCGGTAGTCTGCTAATAGTACGAAATCGGGACATTATTATGCTTGAAAATTCTCCAGGGCCGACGTCGCACCGTTTCTTCTCGCAGCGACTGCGGTTACATTTTGTCGATTGGGGTAATCCAGCGGCTCCGCCATTATTATTGGTTCACGGCGGTCGTGATCACTGCCGCAATTGGGATGCGGTGGCACTTGAGTTGCGCGACGAGTGGCACGTTATTGCACCCGATCTGCGAGGACACGGTGACAGCGAGTGGTCGGCGGAAGGCAATTACGGAATGAACGGATATATCTATG
>DPMX01000051.1:10456-11341 GCA_003540955.1 Gammaproteobacteria bacterium | reverse complement strand
AAAATTCCACATATGGGCTGGAATCAAGTGCGTTGGAGGAAGGACCATCCGCTAATTGCAGGGATCCCAAATGATAGTCGATTTTATTTCGTACATAGCTACTACGTGGTGCCGAACGACGATGCAGTCACGATGGGAGAGACTACATATATTGATACGTTCGTCTCAGCACTTGCTTTGGGCACTGCTTTCGCAACCCAATTCCACCCAGAAAAAAGCGCCGATGCAGGCTTGCGCTTATTGAAAAACTTCCTCTCTTGGACAGGTGAAATATAGTCCCAAGCGATTCGGAGAGGCCAACTTAGATAATTTCTCTGGCGATAGCCCGATAACCGATATCGTGGCGGTAGAACGCCCCGTCAAAGGAAATTTCCTTGACCCTAGTGTAGGCCGTTGTTTGCGCTTTCCCGATTGTGTCACCGAGACCAACCACACAGAGTACGCGGCCACCCACGTTAACCACGGCACCGTTGCTTAGAGATGTACCAGCATGAAAAACATACGTGCCCTCGTTCCCGCTTTGGCTTAAACCTTCGATACGGTGCCCTTTCTCATAACTACTTGGGTAACCACGAGAAGCGATCACGACACCCAGTGCAACACGATCGTCCCAGTCAAGCTCTACCTCCCCGCCATGCCCGTCAAGTAGCGCAATACATGCCTCAGCTAGATCGGAGCGCAGTCGCACCATGATAGGTTGCGTTTCCGGATCCCCACAACGACAGTTGTACTCAAGCACCTTGGGTACGCCATCATCACCTATCATCAAACCAGCATAAAGGAAGCCCTGGTAGGGGCGTCGTTCTGAAGCCAAGCCGACGAGGGTTGGTTTGATCACATCGTCGATAATCCGCGCGTGCATTTTTGCGTCGACGACTGGCGCCG
>DPMX01000051.1:0-10162 GCA_003540955.1 Gammaproteobacteria bacterium | reverse complement strand
TTTTGCGTCGACGACTGGCGCCGGAGTATAAGCACCCATGCCTCCCGTATTCGGACCTTCGTCTCCATCATCACGTGCTTTATGATCTTGTGATGAAGCGAACGGGATGATATTTTCCCCGTCCGTCATCACGATGAAGCTAGCCTCTTCACCCACAAGGAAATCCTCCACCACGATTCGTCGTCCAGCGCTACCAAAGGCCGCACCAGAAAGCATAGCCGTGGCGGTTTCCAACGCTTCAGCATGCGTCGCCGCGATAACTACGCCCTTGCCCGCGGCCAACCCATCGGCCTTGATAACGATTGGGACGGGTTTGCTCTTAATATACAGATGTGCCTTATCTATATCGTCAAAAGTCTCAAACTCAGCGGTTGGGATCTTGTGGCGTTTAAGGAAAGCTTTCATATAGGCCTTCGAACCCTCGAGCTCGGCAGCTACCCGGCTCGGACCAAAGCAACGCAATCCTGCAAGCCTAAAAACATCAACTACCCCTGCAACCAACGGCGCTTCAGGACCAACAATGGAGAGATCTATTTGTTTATCCGTGGCAAAAGAGACAAGCTCGTTGATATCGTTTGAATCGATCGGAACATTTTTAACTTTGCCCTCTGAACCTGTCCCTGCATTCCCAGGGGCACAATATATTTGTTTGACCTGATCTGATTGTGAAACTTTCCACGCTAATGCGTGTTCTCTTCCGCCACCGCCAATGATTAGAACTTTCATGTTTTGTCAGTTGTTATCATCAATGTCGAAAATGTCTCATACCAGTAAATACCATCGCCATCCCGTGTTCGTCTGCGCTCGCTATGACCTCTTCGTCGCGCATTGAGCCACCCGGTTGGATGACCGCCTTTATACCTACCTCAGCTGCCGAATCGAGGCCGTCGCGAAATGGAAAAAACGCATCAGACGCCATTACTGAGCCAGCGACTTCAAGCCCTTCGTCGGATGCTTTAATTGCGGCGATGCGGGCACTATAAACACGGCTCATCTGTCCCGCGCCCACACCAATAGTCCGGCGGTTTTTAGCGTAGACGATCGCGTTTGACTTGACACTTTTCACGACGCGCCAGGCAAACAAAAGGTCACGCATCTCTGCATCACTCGGTGCACGTCGGCTCGCAATCGTCAACTCGCCTGGTGCGAACGCGTGCCCTATTAGATCACGGTTTTGAACGAGAAGACCACCATTAACTCGTTTATAGTCCCATTGAGGGCTCGGTTCACTACTGCGGTTCCCTAAGGTTAAAAGCCGTAGATTATCCTTCGTCGCGCAAATTTCTCGAGCCGCATCAGAAATTGACGGGGCGGCCACGACTTCGACAAACTGCTGGCTGATGATCCTCTCAGCTGTATCAGAATCAAGCTCTCGATTAAAAGTTATAATACCGCCAAACGCCGAAGTTGGATCAGTCGAGTATGCTAGTTCATAGGCTTCAGCAATTGATCCGGCCTCGGCAACCCCGCAGGGGTTTGCATGCTTAACTATACAGCAGGCCGGATCGTCAAATGCCAAGACGCATTCGATCGCGGCGTCTGTATCGGCGATGTTGTTAAACGACAGCTCCTTGCCTTGGAGTTGCAACGCATCCGCAATACTCGCCACCGGGGGGTCACCTTCAATATAAAAACATGCCCGTTGGTGTGGATTTTCGCCATAACGGAGATCTTGCTTCTTGTGCATCTTTAGACGGAGGCGCTGAGGAAATTCGTTTTTGGTCGTTTGCGCTTGTAGGTAGTCAGCTACCGCCGCGTCGTAGTCTGCTACATAGGAGAAGGCTTTGGTAGCCAAGGCAAACCGAGATGCGGCGTCCACTCCACCACTATTTAAGGATGTAATTATTCCCGGATAGTCATCCGCATCGACCAGAACGGTTACGTCACCATAGTTTTTCGCCGCCGCTCGTACCATGCTTGGTCCCCCGATATCGATATTTTCTATCGCCTGGAGAAGCGTACAACCTGGTTTAACCACGGTCTCTTCAAATGGATATAGGTTGACCACGACTAAATCGATAGGCTGGATACCATGATCAGCCATTACCTCGTCGTCTTGGCCCCGCCGAGCTAATATTCCGCCATGAATTTTTGGATGCAGTGTTTTAACTCGCCCATTCATTATCTCGGGTTGCGCGGTGTATTCTGCAACATCTGTTACCGGGACACCCTGCTCACGTATTAGTTTTGCAGTTCCCCCCGTAGACAGGATCTTTATGCCTAGCGCACAAAGTTGCTTTGCGAAGTCTACAATGCCTCGTTTATCAGATACGCTAATCAACGCTAATTTAATTTGCTTTTTTTCAGTCACGGACTAGCCCGTTTGTAATGAGCAGTGCTCTCGCTAATTTTTAGCCATTACGACTAACCTTCCCGCTAGTTGTGTCGCGGGGAGAAGAATTAGCTAATTATTAATGCGATATTTTTGTAGCTTCTTACGTAAGGTCGCTCGATTCAAACCAAGAAAGGTAGCGGCTTTGGAAATATTACCGCGCGTCCGCTCCATCACGACTTCCAGTAGCGGTTGCTCGATTTCTGATAAGACGAGGTCGTATAGTTTATTTGGCTCTTGTCCGTTCAATTCATCGAAGTATCGCTCAAGGGACGTGCGAACGTGCACGGCTAACGGTCGCGATTCGTTTTTGTAGGGTTGGTTCACCACTCCGATTGGCGTCGTACCGGTATTTGCGCTCATGCGGCCAGCATTCCTTGTGCGTTAGAATAATAATTATCAAACATTAATAGTTGGGACGGTGCCGATTCAATCTGATTAAAGACTTTGCGAAATGCTTTTCCGTCACCCAAGTGTTCCGAGTACCATCCGATGTGTTTTCGAGCAACCCGTGAGCCGACTCTATCCCCGTAGAATTCATGTAAAGCGGCCACATGGTGCTTCATCATGGAAACGACTTGCTCGCAGTTCGGGGCTTTTGGAATAACTTGGCCTCGCAGCGCCGCCTTCATTCTCCCAAATATCCACGGATTACCGAGTGCAGCACGTCCGATCATTAAGCCGTCACATTTTGTATAATTCAGCACTTTATTTACTTGGTTAACATCGCATATGTCACCGTTCGCTATAACCGGTATCGTCAAATCAGATTTTATTTGCGCTACGGTGTCAAACTCGGCATGCCCTTTAAACCTACAATCTCGGGTTCGGCCATGAACAGTCAGTAATTGCACCCCTAAGTCTTGAGCAATGTGAGCAATGGTTGGTGCGTTCCTATTACTAAGATCCCAACCCGTCCGCATTTTTAGTGTTACGGGTACTGTAACGGCCGTAACCACTGCCGCGAGCAACGACGCTACTAAGCGTTCGTCACGCATTAGGGCGGAGCCTGCCATTTGATTACACACCTTTTTCACTGGGCAACCCATATTGATGTCGATAACGTCGGCACCGTGATCGACGAAGTAGCGAGCAGCAGTGGCGAGGATAGTCGGGTCGGCGCCGGCAATTTGCACAATCCGTATTCCGCCGCTACCGACCTCTTGTAGTCGTCGGCGAGTTTTGACACTTGTACGGAGCCTAGGGTCGCTCGTCACCATCTCCGACACGGTATAGTCTGCACCGTTTTCCAAACAAATATTCCGGTACACTCTATCCCCGACCCCCGCCATCGGGGCAAGTATTATCGGACAATCGAATTTAAACTTTCCAAGATTAAACACTTAAGTCCCTAACCCTCCCGGTCCGTTGTTTTTAGAGAAAACTGCCCGCCGCTAATGGGAGTCAGTCCATTATTCTTTATTCAACCTTACGGAGTTCGCCGGCTAGTGGCTACCTCATTGCCGCAGCTAAAGGTATGCCTCTATTCGTTAGATTCGAATTTTCAACCTGCCAGCGCAGATGATAGCCACATTCAAGAATCGACGAAAGGGTCTCAAGGATAATTTTCGGTTTATTACTCTCTCAAAAGAAGGGAAGGCGCAAAACTAACCGTAAAAGCGCTGACACCACCCATCTACAACACTCTATTTACCGAGTTATTTCCGCGGTCTCACGCAGCAGCTCGGCTGCCAGGGTGTTTAGGTTCGCCACTAGGCCAAAAAATCAACAATCCCCCTTTCATCTTCCCAACATATGCCTACCTCTAATAGGCTTGGTCAGGCGTCACGTAAAGTTCCTGTTAATAGCGCCCAATCGCCATAACGCCAAGGAGGCTCCATATCATACTTGCTTGAGTAGGCCGCCAAAAGCGTGGGAATTTGCTCAACTAATATTCCTGACAGCACAATATGTCCGCCAGGACGCATGAGCCGACTAAGTTGATCGGCTAGTTGTACTAATGGTTCAAGTAAAATATTTGCCACAACGACATCGTAGTGATGCCCATTGGCAATAGACGGATCCCCGATTATGGTATTTGACAACCCATTTAGAATTGCGTTGCCCTGGCAGACCTTACGCGCGGTGTCATCGATATCAACGGCCGTGACTTCAGCCGCACCGAGTTTGGCTGCTGCAAGACCGATGATGCCTGACCCGCAGCCATAATCGAGCACCGCTGCACCCGCCACCGCATCGCACATAGAAAGCCATTCCAAGCACAAAGCAGTTGTCTCATGATTGCCGGTACCAAATGCCATACCCGGATCAATAAGTACCACTGATTTTGCATCTGTTGGAGGTTCCGTCCATGTTGGACAGACCCACAGACCTTCACCGAAACGCTGCGGAAGAAATTTATCCCGCCACAAATCGTGCCAATTTCGGTCTGAAACCACCGTGATTCCAGTCTGACGTGGTAGGACTCCATTTGCAGTTAAAACCTGCTCAATGCTTTCCAGCTTAGCTTCGGGGACAAACAATCCAGAGACTTTACACACAGGCCACAGAGGTAATCGCCCCTCTAACTCGTCGACCACGATCCCGACGTTCTCACCGGCGACACAACTAACCGACAGCGCTCCGGCCTCTTGTAGACAAGTTTCCGCTATTGCCACGTCTATCTCTTGAACGCAGCAACTATAGCTCAACCAAAAATCAGTCACTAAGTAGTTTTACCCTCCAGGTAATGAATGTCTGTTCCACCGGCTGCAAAAGCTGCATCGTCGATCAGATCTCGATGGAGCGGGATGTTAGTATCAATACCGTCAACAACGATTTCGCTCAGGGCATTCGACATGCGTGCAAGGGCTGTCCGGCGCGAGTCGCCGTGAACCAATAATTTCGCGATCAGAGAATCGTAATAGGGCGGCACGATATATCCACTGTACACGTGAGAATCAACGCGCACACCCGGACCTCCTGGAGGATGAAATAACTCTATCGTTCCAGGGCTGGGCCGAAACAGAACTGGGTCTTCTGCATTTATGCGGCACTCGATTGCGTGTCCACGCAGCACGACGTCAGCTTGAGCAAACGACAATCGATTTCCTGCTGCGATCGATAGTTGCTCTCTAACGATGTCGATGCCCGTTACTAGTTCCGTAACCGGATGTTCGACCTGCACTCGGGTGTTCATCTCAATAAAATAAAACTCTCCGTCTTGATATAAAAATTCAAATGTGCCGGCCCCCCGGTAATTGATCTCGCGGCACGCATCAACACACCGCTGGCTCATCATGTTTCGCGTTTCCTGATCGATTCCGGGCGCCGGTGCTTCCTCAATTACTTTTTGATGCCGTCGTTGCATTGAGCAATCACGTTCGCCTAGACAAACGGCGTTGCCATGCATGTCAGCCATAACCTGGAATTCGACATGCCTGGGTCGCTCTAGAAATTTCTCAGCGTACACGGAATCGTTTTTGAAAGCTGAAAGTGCCTCGCGACGAGTCAAGCCAATCGCACTCGGCAATGCCGCTTCGGCATGGACGACGCGCATCCCGCGTCCACCGCCGCCCCCCGAGGCTTTTAAAATAACCGGATAACCGATGTCACGCACCACTTTTATGTTATCCGACATGTCGTCGCCGAGTACCGCGTCCGAGCCCGGCACGCAAGGGATCCCGGCGCGTTTCATTGTCTTAATCGCTGAAAGTTTGTCACCCATTAGTCGAATCGTATCGGGCGCTGGCCCAACAAAGATAAAACCACTTTTTTCAACCCGTTCTGCGAAATCCGCATTTTCGGAGAGGAATCCATAGCCTGGATGGACCGCAACTGCATCAGTGACCTCTGCTGCACTAAGTATGGCAGGAATATTTAGATAGCTCTCGGCTGGGCTGGAGGGACCGATACAAACCGATTCATCGGCTAGACGCACATGCATGAGATCACGGTCCGCTGAGGAATGTATAGCGACTGTTTTAATCCCTAGCTCATGGCAAGCACGCAGAATCCTGAGAGCAATTTCGCCTCTGTTGGCAATCACTACTTTATCGAGCATGGGAATTTTCGACGCCGGCTAATCGATTACGAATAACGGTTGCTCGTATTCCACCGGATTACCGTTTTCGACCAGTATAGCGGTAATCGTTCCGGCACGATCTGATTCGATTGGATTCATGATTTTCATCGCTTCGATTATACAAAGCGGGTCACCGTCACTCACTACTTGACCGACTTTAACGAATGGCTCGCTATCAGGTGATGGCGCGCCATAAAAGGTTCCGACCATTGGCGCAGAAACAATATGGCCGTCGCTCGAACCAACCTGGCTTTCCCGAGCATTAGATGCCGGCGGCGCGACCGGGGAATTGTGGGTTATCGGCGGCCGGGCTGTGGAGAGGTCGGCCATAGCGCGAGAAATTCGAACAGATTCTTCGCCCTCTTTGATCTCGATTTCAGCAATTCCGGACTCCTGCAACAATTCAATCAACTTCTTAACTTTTCGTATGTCCATCTGGAGCCCTGCTTTTGTGATTGATCTGTTGCTTAAGCTGACCGCGTTCAAGAGATGCGGTGATCTGTGTCCATGGCTGCTTGTAACGCGAATTCGTAACCGCGCAGACCGAGACCAGTTATCACGCCTACAGCTATGTCGGCAAGATATGAGTTTTGTCGGAAGCCCTCACGTGCGTGTACGTTCGACAGATGTATCTCTATAAACGGAATCTCGACGCCCAGTAGAGCATCTCGCAGCGCGATACTTGTGTGCGTCAACGCACCAGGATTAATAATTATAAACTCCGTCCCGCCCACTTTTGCAGCATGAATGCGGTCAATAATTTCATGTTCAGCATTACTTTGGAACGCGGTCAACTCCGCACCAGCAGAGCTGGCTTGCCGAACGAGCTGGGCCTCTATCTCCGCCAACGTTGAAACACCGTAAGTTTCCGGTTCACGCTCGCCTAGAAGATTTAGATTAGGTCCGTTTATTAGCAAAATCTTTTTCATTGGCGTCCGCAGGACTAACTTTTCTGTTGTTTCTACAGAATCGGAGTTTAGCATATTTTAGGCGAAGATATGCGCTTTTTCTAGCGTGATCGAGTATTTTTCTCTGCAGGAAGCAACTAAAGATGGCTTGGCGATGCGCGCGACGCCCAGCGTATCGCAACCAAAGACCGCGTTATAAAGCTGCACTTATAGCTTTTTCTACGTCGGATTCGCTCCATTCGCCCTGATGGGTTTTTAGTACCTTGCCATCTTTAGCAATCAACGCGGTAAATGGAAGTGCACCAATGTTATTACCCAGCGAGACCATATATTCGATGACATTGTCCTCGCCCACCAGCAACGGATAGTTGATATCGAGTTCGTCGGCGTAGATACGCACTGGGTTTATCGCGTCAAAAGCGATACCGATAAATTGTACTGGTTGATCTCGAAAACGATCTTGTAGCGCTATGAACCCTGGGATTTCACGCCGACATGGTAGACACCAAGTAGCCCAAAAATTAACTACTAGGACGTTCCCTACCCATTCATTCATATGCCTCGGCTGGCCAAGCAGATCATCAAACGACCAATCCGCCAACGAATGATCCTTAAAGTCAACATGACCCCCGACCGAAGTGGCGCGCCGTATGTCGTCGGGTGCCGTTCCGACCTTATAGCCTCCATAGGCAAGCAAAAGGCAAAAACAAAAGAAGACGCCAACCTGGCCCCTCGTCCTCAAAGTTTACGTAGTCCTGTTAGTTGAGCTATGTGTGCGGTAAAGGCCTCGGGCCCGACGAAGCCAACTACTCGCAGTCTTCGGTACTCCGTCCCATGCGAGTCAAAGAACAATATCGCCGGCGGCCCGAATAAATCGAAATTGCTCAACAGGGATTTATCAACCTCATCATTCGCCGTAACGTCTGCGCGTAGCAGAACTACTGCCGACAAAGCAGCCGCCACATCCGCATTCGCAAAGGTGTCACGCTCCATGTATTTACATTCGACGCACCAATCAGCATAGAAATCCAGCATTACCGGCTGGCCCAACGAGCGGGCCCGTTCAAACTCTGCAGTTAATCCGGCAAGGCCCTTAATCGATGCAAACGCCAATTCGTGTCTCTCACCATTGCCGCGTGTCAAGGGTTCTAAAGGATCCAGTGGATCGTCAGCACCGAGGCCTACGCCAACGAGAAGGATCACGCCGTAGGTTAGCAATGCCAGGCCTATGCCCTTGGATAAACGCCGCCAAGCAGGAGTTGATCCTCTCATCTTATCGAGGGCGCCCACGAAGACTGCTGCGGTCAGGGTCAACAATGCCCATAAAAACAACGACACTGGTCCCGGCAATATCCTACCAAGAAACCAAATTGCGACGCCGAGGAGCGCCACTCCAAAAGCACGCTTTACTACTTCCATCCACGGACCCGTTCTCGGTAACAATTTCCCCATAGAGGCACCGACCACCAGCAGTGGGACGCCCATCCCTATCCCCATAGAGAACAAGGCCGCTCCTCCAACGAACGGGCTACCTTGATGGCCTAGATATATCAAAGCGCCTGCGAGTGGGGGCGCGACGCAAGGGCCGACAATTATTGCCGATAGCACGCCCATAACAGCTACGCCGATGAAATTGCTGCCTTCTTTCGACCGACTATATCGATCAATATGGGTTTGCAGAACGCTCGGCAGTTGCAACGTATAAAACCCAAACATTGCGAGAGCCAAGACGATGAAGATCAAGCTAAAGCCGAGCAGTACAATGGGTTGCTGCGAAATAGCCTGTAAATTATGCCCGAATAATCCTGCCAGAAGACCAAGCATTGCATAGGTTAAAGCGACCGCCAATACGTAGGCCGCCGAAAGCGCCAACCCGCGCTTGAACGACGTTGGCCGAGCCTGACCAACAATGATGCCGGATAAGATTGGCACCATCGGGAAAACACAGGGCGTAAACGAAAGAGCTAGCCCAAAAGCGAAAAAAGCTGCTACTACTGCAAGAAAAGAACGATCCGTCAGACGGGCTGCGATAGCATCGGCCGACATAATTGGTGAAACAGAACTAGCTACCTCGTCTGAAGCGCCGACTGCATGCACTGGGTTAAGCAAGGAACCGAGGAAGATCTGAATGTCTTTCTTAATTGGCGGATAACATATCCGATCTTCGGCACAACCTTGATAGGTAACCTGCAAGGGAAGGCTCCTTGGTGCGGTCGCGCCGACCGCAATCGGAACGCTTAGACGCGCGGTATTTTTGTAGATCGCGACATCCCCGAAATCCGGATCATCCTTCATAATCCCAGGCGGTAGTTCTAACCCCCCGACTGCAACTTCGATGCTGTCTGATGTAACAGCAAAATTGTCCCGGTATAGGTAGTACCCTTCAGCAATATCCCAGCTGAGTCGTAAGGTCCCATCCGCATCAAGCGCATGGGAAAATCGAAACGCTTCTTCAGGGTGCAATAGATCCTGCCCCCCGTCAAAGGCATTGCTGTAATCAAGCCATTCGGGCACCTCAAGTGCCCTAGCCTGGCCACTAGCGACGACACATATAGCTAACGCTATCGATACCTTAATAAAAAATCGGCAGTTATACATGCAATCAAGCGCTCTGAATGTAGTTTCGATAGGGACCGTCTTGTCTACCGAGAGTTCATAGCAATGCCGCATTTTGTCGGCATCGTCGTAATCCTCCTCACTATTGTATTCCGAGAGCTTCGTCCCATATAGTGAGCTATGTCTACGAATCGAATTCCCCCATTCACCGCACTACTGCTCCTACTGGTCGGCGTTCCCTTACTAGAAATGTACCTCTTGATCTCGGTCGGCCAGATGATAGGGGCCGGCAACACTGTGCTGATGGTTATCATAACCGCCTTAATTGGCATGTGGTTGCTG
>DPMX01000245.1 GCA_003540955.1 Gammaproteobacteria bacterium | reverse complement strand
TCAGTTATATAATCCAATCGCTCGACCGTGTCGAGGATAAAATCTGGGGTCAAGCTATCGAACGGGTGGGGTGCTTGTTGGGTCACTGGAACTTACCGCTAGTGTCAGCACTCATTCTAACCTTGTTTGTCCTCGCCTGATCACAAGTTCGCATGAAGTCGTTACGCATGCGAGATTAATTGTTGATGCCGAATTGCAGAAGTGGTTGATTGCTTTGATGGCGGTTGATTAGCGCAAATTCTTCGTCGGCAGGTGTACAGGCCCCAAGACAGGGTTATGTCCGGAGTTTGTTTGCAAGCACTGCAATTTGGTCCAACTGCCTTAGCACGGAATCATGGTTTTCAGGTGCCACGTTGTATATTAGTTCATCATATCCCTCGGCTATACAAACATGGGACTCACTTTCGTCCAGCGGTGCCATGAATAGTCCTAGTGTAATTTCCGAAAGATCTCGTCCTCGCCGTTCACAAGCCACCTTTAGTGCCTCGATATTGCCACCTCCTGCGCGACCTCGAATTGGCATCCAGCCGTCTGCGTATTCCGCTACCCGATCTGGGGCCCATTTAGAGTTCGCGCCGATCCAAATTGGTGGGCCGCCGTTTTGGATTGGCTTTGGATACGACCACATAGGATCGAAGTCAACGTATTCGCCGTGAAACTCAGGTTCATCCTCCTGCCAAATTGTTTTCATTGCCATGATTCGCTCTCGCAGTACTCTCCAGCGAGTCTCGAACTGTGTGCCATGATTTTCCATTTCCGTAATATTCCACCCGGCGCCGACTCCGAGGATTACGCGACCGTTTGCAATCATATCTAGAGAAGCTATTTCCTTCGCGAGTGTGATGGGGCTGCGCTGAGTAATAAGGCAGATACCTGTCGCGAGTTTGATTCGTTCGGTAACTGCGGCACATGCGGCTAGCGCTACGAAAGGATCATAAGTGCGTTTGTAGAATTCAGGGACAACACCCTTCGGCATAAATGGGGAGCTGGAACCAACTGGAATATGGGTGTGCTCTGGCAAAAAAAGCGCGTCTAAACCTCTTTCTTCTACGGCTAGAGCTAAATCTACCGGCTGAATAGTTTGGTCAGTAGGAAAAATTAGAACACTACAACGTACCATTTGAGTTTTGCTGCCGACATTCTTGACATGTTTATTCTACAATATATTTAGCTAGTTCGTTTATCGCCAATAACGTTTGGTCGCGGCAACTTGGCTTTTTCACACTCTCGATAGTACAGTTTTAGAATCCCGCCGGCGTCCAGTATAGAACTGATATTACCGTCCTCGTCTAGATTTAGATTCGCCCCGTAAATAGCAAAAAAAACGTCGGTTTGGTCTTCGTTTTCGGATAACGCATGCAGTGTATGTATAGAACCAGCGGGTTCGTACAAATACGAGCCCGCGGTATTAACCTCTGGGTATTCGAGGTAGCGCCATGCACCGCTCGTAGTGTACGCATAAACTGTGCCGGTGTGTCGATGTCGTTGCACGGTAGTCCCAGCGTCGAACTTGGTGCGTACCGCCCAAAACCCAAGGTCGATATCGACCTGCATCAACTGAACGGCTACCCCGGGACTTAATGGGACAAAGGGCATCTCGTCTTCTCCCCGATGTATAGCTTTTGGGATGCCGCGGATTTCCTCAATTTGTGTACTCATGATTAACATTTCCTGTCTGGACTACCCCTAGGTTACCCGGCGCACGCTATAACGTAGTGTATATTACGACGGGGAATCAGTTAGTGAGCGCATACTATCGCCTAGAGGGCAACGATGTCTGTACCGATAAGCGTGCGATTGATAGCGTTTTATATCGTTGAGAGGTGAAAAGTTCGGCGTTTGGTTTGGTAGTGTGCGCCTTTCGAATTGTTACGTCGTTTCGGGTTGAATCACACTTCTCTCTTAAGAATCCGGCAGATGTAGCACATTTTTAGCGATGATATTGCGCTGAATTTCGTTGCTACCGCCATAAATTGTTGCTGGCCGCGCATTATAAAATTGGCTCAGGATGTTAGCGTGCCCAGTACCGAAACTTAATTCTCCGCGCTCTGCGCCCTTCTCTCCCGCAGCCTCGAGCATCAGCTCGGTTAAACGAGCGAAAGTTTCTGTTGCCCAAATTTTTAAAAGCGACACATCCGGACCAAGTGTGCCGCCGTCGCGTACAATCTCTGCGAACCGGGCATAGATCGACTCTAGGTCTAATGTATCGAGTTTTAGTCGGGTAAATCGTTCCGTAAAGCCAGGATCTTTGAAAAGATTAACGCCGTTTGCGATGCTCTCAAGACGTTGCAGTGCATATTGACATTGCTTTGGGCTGCCGAGAAAAATGCGCTCGAAGCTTAGTAGCGCTTTCGCGATCCCCCATCCTGCGTTTAAATCTCCGACTAAGTTTTCCACAGGCACGTGCACATCGTCAAAAAACACTTCGCAGAATTCTTTATCACCAGCAAGGTTGCGGATCGGTTTAATGTTGATTCCCGGTGTTGATAGGTCGAGCAGTAAAAAACTAATTCCAGCCTGATGTTTAACTGCTTTATTGGTTCGCACCAGCAAAAAAATGTGTGTGGCGTCTTGGGCCAACGTTGTCCAAGTCTTTTGCCCGTTTACGACAAACTCATCGCCGCTCAAGATAGCTTCGCATTGTAGGCTGGCAAGATCAGAACCCGCATTCGGTTCTGAGTAACCTTGGCACCAAACGTGTTCACCGCTCAGGATTTTGGGTAAATATTGGGTTCGTTGATCGGGGTTGCCATGGTCGATAAGCAGTGGCCCGATCATTGTTATACCCATGTCGGGCGCGCGAGCAACACCCCAGCGTTCTTGCTCTTCAATGAAAATAAGAACTTTTGCGGGCGATAGCCCCATGCCTCCGTATTCCACTGGCCAATTCGGTGCAACCCATCCTTTCCGGGATAATTTTAGGTACCAAGGCTTTATCTCGTTCCAGTGGAGGCGCCTAGGTGGGTAGCGCAACTCGGTTGGATACTCTTGTTCGAACCAGTCTCGTACTAGTAGGCGGAAATCAGAGTCATTCAAGTCGTTCCATTTACCGGTGGTCGGTTCCGCGACCGTTTTTGGAGATCGCTCAGCCTCCGTCGAATCCGCGGCAACATCGTTTTCGAAAAGACCGGCGAGTTTACGTAAATGCCAAGTGACGTTACCTTGACGGGACCCAAGTACCATAGCGCGGTTAAGGTAATGTCCGATATCGCATTCGTAGGTGAATCCGATCGCGCCGTGCATTTGAATTGCGGCTCGAGTAACCGCTAGTGCCGCATCGGTAGCACGAACTTTCGCTCGACTCGCAAAGGTCGCGCGGGCGCGGGGATCGGTATTTTGACTGAGATTAATGACTGCCTCGTTCACAACGGCGTTAGTGAGCTCGCATTGGACAAATAGGTCGACTGCACGGTGCTGTAACGCTTGGAAGCTGCCAATTGTGCGTCCGAATTGCCTTCTCGTGCGTAAATAGTCGAGCGTTGTCTCTAGCGTCTGGTTCGTTAACCCGCGAAGATAGGCAGCAGTTAGAATCTGCCCATAATCGATAGCGTAGTTGAGTGCTTTTTCCACGATCTCAGCGCTTCCAAGGATCATATCTTTTGTTAATCGGACCTTTGTAAAAGTGATCTGAGCGTGGGAGGTGTTGTCAGCTAGTAGGCGTGAGTCGATGCTAAGGCCAGCGGTATCGGATGGTACCCAGAACAACGCAGTTTGCGTATCTAAGGTGGCCGGAACCAAAAATCCACTCGCCGAGCGCGCCATTGGAACGTAATCGCAAATACCGCTGAGTATGAAGCCGTTTGCACTAGGCTCAGTGAGCGGTAAGCCAGAACCTGCATTGGAGTAAAATTCTGTTGTACACGTAATGGGACAGAGGTTGCCGGATGCCAATCCCAGGAGCAACTGCGCGCGTAGCTCGCTGGCGGGAATGTGGCTCAACAGTGTTGCTGATAATCCTGCGATCTCCATTATCGGTTCTGGTGCCACAACGCGGCCAAGTTCTTCGGCGACGATTGCCGCCGCACTTATATCTAACCCAAGTCCACCACAATCCTCCGGCACGGCGATGGCAGCCCAACCCATCTCAACCATTGCGTCCCATATCGTCGAGTCAAAATCTACGTCTTTTTGCTTCAGCGTTTTTAAGCGCGAAATTGCAGCATCACCTTTACAAAAAGCGATAGCGCTTTCGCGCAGCATTATGTTTTCTTCTAACTGCTCAGAACTTGAATTGTGATTAGTTTGTCCCATATGAGCTCAACCCATTCAACTTGGGGCGTGGTAAAATTACCATTGGCGACACACGTTTTCGCCACCTATGTTAAGCATAGCTAAATCATGTACAAAAGCGTCGGCAACAGACAGCTTTTAAAGCTTTGTCTAATCCACGGTTAGACGCCGTCACCGTAGTACACGGTGCTTAACTCAGCGATTTAAACACTGCCTCAAGACTTTCTTTAGCATCCCCGAAGAGCATCTGCGTATTTGGACGGAAAAACAGCGGGTTATCTACTCCAGCGTAGCCAGTGGCCATGCTGCGTTTCAGAACGACTGTGTTTTTTGCCCGCCACACTTCTAACACTGGCATCCCCGCGATCGGACTATTAGGTTCTTCCAACGCGGATGGATTGACGATATCGTTTGCACCGATCACGATCGCAACATCGGTGGTGGGGAAATCGTCGTTGATCTCATCCATCTCCATTACAATGTCGTAGGGCACTCGCGACTCAGCAAGTAACACATTCATGTGGCCCGGCATACGTCCCGCGACGGGGTGAATCCCGAAGCGTACGGTTTTCCCCTGATTCCGTAACGTGGTGCTGAGCTCCGAAACAATACTTTGAGCATGCGCCACCGCCATACCATATCCCGGAACGATAATAATCGAATCGGCCTCTCGCAATAGATCCGCTGTTTCATCACCTGATATCGGTATGGCTTCACCTTCAAATGAGGCTACCTCTGCGCCACCTGCGGTCCCGAAACCACCCGCTATCACACTAACAAAGTTTCGATTCATCGCTCGGCACATGATGTAGCTCAGAATTGCACCACTAGACCCTACCAATGCACCAGTTACGATTAGCAAATCATTGGACAACATGAAGCCAGTCGCG
>DPMX01000228.1 GCA_003540955.1 Gammaproteobacteria bacterium | reverse complement strand
TAATCGGCAAAGTTATAGCCGCAAAACGGTTTCATTGCCATTGGGTCACGTCTAACCTGACCAACCTGTCCAGTTGCCGCAGCAGTCGTTTCGGAGGCTACAGCTGCCGCCGCAAATACTCCATGCTCCCAATCTAACGCTTCGAACACTAGAGGCGCTACAGCAGAACGCCGACCGCCAAAAATCAACGCAGAAATCGGAACCCCCTGCGGAACATTAGCCTGATCTGAGTAGCTCGGGCATTGCGAAGCAGCAACCGTAAAACGCGAATTCGGATGCGCGGCAGGCCCATTCGCCACATCATGCGGGCGCCCTTGCCAGTCTATCAACGTAGCTGGTTTCGGCCCATCCATACCTTCCCACCATGGCACACCATCCCCCGTGACCCCAACATTGGTGTAGATAGCATTTCGACCAAGCGTATTCATACAATTCGGATTCGTGGTGAAACTCGTACCTGGCGCAACGCCAAAAAAACCAGCTTCAGGATTGATAGCCCAAAAGCGACCGTCTTCGCCGAGATGCAACCAAGCTATATCATCACCTACAGTCCAAACCTTCCACCCTGCAAACGCCGCGGGTGGAACCAACATGGCCAAGTTGGTTTTCCCACACGCAGATGGAAACGCTGCAGCGACATAAGTAATGTTTCCACTCGGGTCTTCGATGCCTAGAATCAACATGTGCTCGGCCAACCAGCCTTCAGTGCGCGCCTGCCAACTTGCGATCCGCAACGCGTGGCATTTTTTGCCCAACAACGCGTTACCACCGTATCCGGAACCAAAACTCTTGATCATAAGCTCTTCCGGAAAATGCATTATGAAACGTCTTTCGGGGTCGAGGTCGCCAACGGAATGCAGGCCACGGACAAAAGAATTCCCTTCCTCAATATGCTTCAATGCACGATGACCAATGCGGGCCATAATCCGCATATTTGCCACTACGTAGGGGCTATCCGTTATTTCGACGCCTGCCCGTGCGAACGGCGACCCATATGGACCCATCAAGTACGGGATGACATACATAGTACGTCCCGCCATACAGCCAGCAAACAATTCATCTGCTTTAGCATGCCCCTCTGCAGGCGCCATCCAATTGTTGTTTGGGCCTGCGTCTTCAGCATCACGGGTGCAGACAAACGTAAGATGCTCGACTCTAGCCACATCGCTTGGGTCGGATCGATGCAAAAAGCAGTTGGGATGGGTCTTCTCGTCCAGTTTCTCCAACGTTCCATCAGCCAACATTTCTTCGATTAGCCTTTCATGTTCGTCGTCTGAACCATCAATTAGATGGATCTTGTTTGGAGTTGTTGCTACCGCGACCGCATCTATCCAGGCGGCCAGTTCGGGATTATTCGTCATTAAAAATATCTCCTCGAATTGGCAAAATCTTGAGGTCCAATTCGAAATTTAATCGTCTTTGGGGCGGCACCTATGGAGCGCGAAAGCGAAGGCAGGAATCCTAACCAACCCGGTTGCAAATTTGAAGGTCGGACGCGCCAATTTCTCAATTTAATTACAATTATTTGAAAATTTCTCTGCACTTAGTACGCCATAGGTGTTATCTGCACGCCACTCTTCCTACAGCGGGATTCCCTATATTTGTAGCCAATTGGTTGACACCAGATATTTACCATAATATTGTGCGTCACAACATATTGCACTGCAGCATATTAGATCTCTACGGACCACAGGAAATAAGTGTATGGAAAACAATTACTTCGAACAGTTGAATAGTTTTAGTAAGACAACAAGCGAGTCGGCTAAAGCGCTCGAGACAATTAACGCCAAGGTTTTCGCTCAGCTTAACCAGAAAAATATGGAACTATTTAACTCGGGCATCGCCATAAATACCAAATTGGTCTCGCTTCTTGGGAACACTAAGGATGTCCAGACTCTGGTAACTGAGCAAACGCAACTAACTAGCGAATACACCGCTAAAGTCATTGGAATGATCCGGGACGCAGCAGACATCCTCGCTGGCTCCCTAGACGATTACCAAACATGGTTAGAAGGAACTCTGCAAAGTGCAACTACCTTGACGACAAGCAATACAACCGCTTAATTCCCCAAACCATATCAGCATTGCAGTTGATATTGGCCCTCATTCCCCCCAGTAGTCTGTATCTAGATCATTGGGGGGGTATTTTTATCACTCTAGGAAGACCAACTGCCATCCGGTCCGAGCACGTCGTACTTGCCGTATTGCTTGCTTCAAGCAACAATCTGTGGTCAGGAAGCCGCGTTTAAAGCACTTTAGGCGTGCGCAGTGAAGTCTCTCACCGAGTGTTGCTAGGCTGCAATCCACCTTTGCTACCTAAAGAAGTGTTTTATCTTAAGCTAAGCCACTCGCGAATCGCGCCAGGCACAAGCTCATGCGCCGCAAGGCTCACATATAAGCCGATGTGCCCACCCGGAAACTCCAGAACTTCATAATCGTCGCTTCCAACATATTTGCCCAATGCGAGCGACGCCGGGGGTGGAACTAAATGATCATTCGATGCATAGATATTCAACACTGGCATCCGCAACGCTCTCAGATCTACACGCCGATTTCCGATGGACACTTTCCCTTTGATCAAATCGTTATTTTGATAAAAATTGCGAGCAAATTCCCTGAACGCCTCGCCTGCTAGTGCTGGACTGTCAAATATCCATTTCTCCATCCTCAAAAACGTTTGGATGGCCTCAACGTCATCGAGTCTATCCACCATATGCACATATTTTTGCTGCGCAAGCCGAAATGGTTTTAGCGACAAAAATATTATGTTAAGCATTTCGCCCGAAATATTACCGCTGCTGTCAACCAATAGATCGACATCAATGTGTCTGAATAGATGACTAAGCATATCTTTAGTGGCATGAAAATCGATAGGCGTGACTGTAGTGATCAGGTTACGGATTTTTTCTGGCTTCAACGCGCTATAACATACGCTGAACGTGCCGCCCTGACAGATACCGAGAAGGTTAATCCGAGGCTGCTTTGTGACATCGCAGATAAAATCTACTGTAGCGTTAACATAGCGACAGATGTAGTCCTCTAAAGTGAGTCCACAATCCGCGTCATCCGGATAACCCCAGTCGATGAGGTAGATATCTAGGCCACGATCCAATAAAGAACGGATCAGTGACCGATCTTGCTGAAGATCAATCATGTCCGGGCGATTGACCAAGGCATAAATTATGAGTACTGGTACAGGATTACACAGGGCCGCACGCGGTCGATACCGGTAGAGTACAACCTTATCGATCCGGAAGACCTCTTGTCTTGCGCACGATCCAAGCTCTACATTTTGAGCGACCGGCCATGTTACGTTAGCGGCAGCTAGCTTTCCTGCAACAGCGGATAGTTCTGTGCTCACTTTCTCCGGAGTAAGGCAGATTCGAGGCATAGTCCTATTCTTGCGGCCGTCTAGTATCAAAGCTGATTTGGCGGCGTTGATGTTGTTTGAACGACTTCCCTTAACTCGTCTATTTTCCGAGCAAAATCTTTAATTCGAGTAATCAACAACGTGAGGTCATCATCACCTAACAGCGTTCCAGTCAAAGCGTGAGCCTTCCCTTGCAAATCAACCTGTCGCTCACTAACAGAAGCTGGTTCCGGTCTTTTGCCCAGGCTCGCAAACTGCGGCCCTGCTACACCAAGCTCCTGAGCAATTTTCCGCATGCGGGCACTTGTATTGATAAAACGACCAAATATCTGTGAGTACTCCACTGTCATGACCTTTTCAGCGTATGTTTGCTCGGCAATCGAGATCCAAAAGTCATAGAGTTCACGTAAGCTAGTGATCTCATAATCGTCATTTTTATCGTCGGAAATCGATTGCTGAAAGCGCGCCGAGGCTCTCTCCAAAACATCCGTTAGTTGTTGGCTAAGTTCATTGGCGGCGTTAACTTGATCCTGAAGCACCTCAGCGAATTCACAGCGGCGGGACTCTTCCAAACTAAGACCTAAGGATGATGGGTCTTCGATTACCTTAAACTCGGACGGCGACGTTAGGCACCACTCGTTGTTATCAGAAGAATTATTCCCTGCAACGCTGCCGAATAGCCACTTATGGAGTGGTGCCCCTATTAGATGGCCCAAGCTTTGATTCAAGCCCTGGCTAAAAATCGCCGGACCAAGCTGATCCCAATTGATGTTCGAACTGTGCTCCTCTATTCCATCACTACTGCCACTTCTACCCCGACGAACCAGAGTTAGGCAAAGCTGTCCGAATTGCTGCTCCAAATCCATATCGGTGTTTGGATCGTCTGGCATTACTCAATTCACGTCTGTCTACTTAGTCGCACGGTTTTCGACTAGGTGCTCAACCACCGCTGGATCAGCAAGTGTACTGGTGTCTCCGAGATTACCGAGTTCGTTCGCCGCTATCTTGCGCAAAATGCGACGCATGATCTTGCCAGATCTCGTCTTTGGTAAACCTGGTGCCCACTGAATGACGTCAGGAGTCGCTATCGGTCCAATCTCTGTACGCACGTGTTTTACTAGCTCATCACGTAAGTTATCAGTTGCCTCGATCCCTTTCATTAGAGTCACGAAGGCATAGATGCCTTGACCTTTGATTTCGTGCGGATAACCAACGACAGCAGCTTCGGCAATAGTGTCGTGCAACACCAACGCACTTTCGACTTCTGCCGTTCCCATGCGGTGTCCTGAGACATTGATAACATCATCGACACGCCCAGTTATCCAGTAATATCCGTCTTCGTCGCGTCGCGCACCGTCACCGGTAAAATAATTCCCTGGAAACATCTTGAAATATGTGTCGACGAAACGATCATGATCGCCATAGACAGTACGCATCTGACCAGGCCAACTCGATTTGATCACGAGAGAGCCTGAAGCGGGGCCTTCGAGCTCCTCACCTGCATCATTTAGGATTGCTGGCAGTACGCCAAAGAATGGTAAGGTCGCTGAACCGGGTTTAAGTTTTGTTGCACCGGGCAGTGGCGTTATTAGAATCCCTCCCGTTTCCGTTTGCCACCAAGTGTCAACGATCGGGCAACGCTTCTCCCCCACGACCTGGTAATACCACTCCCATGCCTCAGGATTTATCGGTTCACC
>DPMX01000198.1:1800-11476 GCA_003540955.1 Gammaproteobacteria bacterium | reverse complement strand
TCGGCCGATTGGGGTCTCGTACGCTAGGGTCGCCCAAAGCGGATGACAGGTATTGCACAAAGATCTATACATCGATTCATGAAATCGATGCGGGGGCCTGGGATTCGATACTAGGTGAAAATGGGTTGATCCGTTCTCATGCTTATCTTGCAGCGGTTGAAGCCGCATCGATTGAGGATTGCAAATATTTTTACCCTGTAATTACCGATCTCAATGGACAGATAGTCGCGCACGCGTGTGTCTACACTATCGTTACTGATTTCGCCCAACTATTGCCGAATTCGCTAACATGGTTTTCGCACCTAGCTCGTCGAGTCTGGAAGCGTTTTCTCCACGTTCGCATTACCGAATGCGCATCACCACTTTCTGCGAGTCATTCGATATCTATTATCTCTGGGACTGAGCGTAAAAGCTTAATTAGGAAAATTGGTAAGGCGGTAAATTCGATTGCCCGTGCCCAACATAGCAGCCTTCTCGTCGTGCGAGACTTCTTGACCGCGGATCGAAATGAATTCGATAGTCTTTTGCTTGATGGATACAATTTGGTTTCTAACATGCCGCTCGCACGTATTCGTGTGCGTTGGGATAGTTACGAAGAGTATCTTTCGAGCATGCGGTCGCGATATCGTAAGGATGTCAAACGGCGCCTTAGAACGGCTGAAAAATCGGGGCAGGAAGTTCGGATACTGGAATCGTTTAGTGAGCAATCAGAGCTTTGGGTGGAGCAGGCTCGCACGGTTCGAGAAAACACCAAAGGCTTCAAGCGAGAAATTCTCCCGCCTGGTTACTACCAACACATGGACTCTAAGCTCGGTGAGAAAAGCCTACTGGTCGCGGCGAAGCGAGATGGACGGATCGTGGCTCACGGTATGGTACTTCACGATGATTCCGACACTATCGCAACGTATTTCGGTCGGAATCGAGGGCCCGCTAGTCAAGAGTGGTTTCACCTTGTAAATGAAGTAATTCGAATTGGGATCGATCGTAAGAGCAACTATATTAACCTTGGGCTCGGATCCTACGATGCGAAGTCAAATGTTGGCGCAGATGTAGAACCGTTGTTTGTCTACAGTAAAAGTACGATTACCTGGGTAAATTGGTTGATGAGACTCATTCCTCGTACGATGGATTTTTCGATTAAAGATCCGAAGCGGGTTTTTCACGATCACCATTATGATTAAGAACTAGGCTTTGCTGTTGAGTTCGCTATCTGACTAACTGTTCGACGTTCCTCTCATCCTGAAACTGTAACTTGGCCAGCCGTGCGTATAGGCCTCCTCTCGACAAAAGTTCGGCGTGACTACCGATAGTTACAATTTCGCCCTGCTCCATTACCACGATGCGATCTACGTTTAAAATAGTTGATAGGCGATGTGCGATGACAATAGTAGTGCAATTTTGCATCAGTTTGTGAAGGGCTTCTTGTACGAATTTTTCACTTGCTGCATCGAGGGCACTCGTCGCTTCGTCGAGCAACAAAATCGATGGTTGTCTCAAAATCGCTCGGGCGATTGCGATTCGCTGTTTTTGGCCACCAGATAGACGTGCTCCCCGTTCACCAATGAACGTTCGATAGCCATGCGGTAGCTTCTCAATAAATTCGTCAGCCCCAGAGGATTGACTAGCTGCAATTACTTCATCATCTGTAGCGCCGGATTTCCCGTAGCGAATGTTTTCCATAACATTGTCTGCAAACAATACGGTTTCCTGTGGAACGATACCGACCCGATTTCTTACTTCTGCAGGGTCAGCATGTCGAATATCTATGCCGTCAACTCTGATTAACCCGGAACTAGGTTGGTAAAAATCTAGTAACAGCTGGAATACCGTACTTTTGCCAGCACCCGACGGCCCAACTAATGCGATGGTTTCGCCTGGCCTGACGTTTAAACAGAAATCCTTTAACGCTGGGTGCTCGGGCCTTGACGGGTACTTGAACGCCAGGTGTTCAAAAACTACGGTTCCAAGCGGTAGGTCTGGCAGTGGCGTTGGATTTACCGGTGTTTGTCGCGGTTTCGTATCGAGCAGTTCAGCTATTCGCTCCATTGCGCCTGCAGCTTGCAATAAGGATCCCCATATTTCAGTAAGACCTGCCGTAGAACTGCCAACGATGACCGCGTAAAATAGAAACTGTCCGAGTTCTCCGCCGCTAATATGGCCGGTCACGACATTTTGCGCACCAATCCATAAAACGACGACAATCCCGCAAAAAATCACAAGTATTGCGTATACCGTGATGAAGGCGCGCGTTCGAACACGGCGAAGGGCTGCCTTGAAAGACTTTGCGATTGCCGCATCATAACGCTCGCTATGGAGCTTTTCTAAGGTAAAAGCCTGTACGACCTGTATCGCGGTTAGCACCTCTGCCGCGAGTGCGCTTGTATCTGCAATTCGATCTTGGGTGTCTCTAGACAAATTCCGAATCCGTCGTCCAACAAACATTATCGGGAATACGATGACGGGCACTAAAAGAATAATCATTCCGGTTAATTTAGGGCTGGTAACCGTTAACATGATTAATCCACCAATCAAGGTAACGAAACTGCGTAGGGCCACCGACAAACTGCTCCCAACAACTGTTTGGATCAATGTCGTATCCGCGGTCAACCTTGATAATACTTCTCCGGCCCGTGTTACCTCGAAAAAGGTTGGTGTCATTCTAAGGACGTGTTGGAATACGGCACTTCGCAAATCGGCTACGATCCGTTCGCCGATCCATGAAACTAGGTAAAAGCGTGTCGCTGCAAAGACCGCAAGCACGACTGCGAGGCCAAAAAGCACAATAAAATAGCGATCAATCGAGCGCGCTTGGTCAGTCGAAAATCCCGCGTCGATAAGATGCCTAAGGGCAATAGGCATACCAAGCGTAGCGCCAGCGGCAATTATCAACGTTGTGAACGCTATGATGATTGTCACCCAATATGGATTAAGAAATGGTTTGAGCCGCCGCAGTGGCTGGAGATCGGGTCTACCTCCGCTCATCGTAGGTATGTGTTGCATTTCCATTTGCTCATTCATCTTGCTTTGGGACCTTATTCGCCATATACCCAGTTAGATTGCTACTTAAGTTTCGTGCTTAGTTACAGTCTTGCAACAGCAGGAATATCCGTGCATTTCGTGCTTGCAACCATAGCGCTATTGCATAAAGCTTGCGGCTTCTCTCAGTTCAGTGAGTATCGTATATCCTTGGCGGACGACATTTTTTCGATCAAGCATGTTGTATCCAGTTTTAGGAATTATAATCTTGAAATGGATCCGTACACTGCAAAGCTACACTATTTAATTCAATCATCAAGGCGAATCACGATTTTCACTGGGGCGGGTATCAGCACGAAATCTGGGATCCCAGACTTCCGCAGCCCGAACGGCTTGTGGTCGAAGCTAAAACCGATCCAGTACCAAGATTTTGTAGCCTCATCGGAAATGCGCAAAGAAGCGTGGAGGCGCAAGATCGTTATAGATGAAGATATGAGAAATGCTTTGCCCAATAGAGGCCATAGAGCAGTCGCGGAACTGGTGAAATCGGGAAAATGTCAAAACGTGATAACACAGAACATTGATGGGCTCCACCAAGTTTCTGGTATTCTTGAGAAAAATATCATAGAGCTTCACGGGAATGGCACTTATGCAACCTGCCTCGAATGTGGTCTTCGTCACGAACTTGGGCCTATTTTTGAAGCATTTGATCGAGATAATACTTTGCCAGTATGCCGACGATGCAATGGAATTGTGAAAGCGGCTACTATTTCATTCGGACAATCGATGCCAGAAGAAGCGATGCGTCGATCCGAGGAGTCTTCCTTAGAGTGTGATTTATTTATTGTACTTGGATCGTCACTAGTAGTGTTTCCTGCGGCTGCGTTCCCTAAGATTGCGAAAAGTAACGGTGCACTGTTGGTAATCGTGAACCACGAAGAGACCGATCAAGATGGGATCGCGGATCTCGCTTTACACCGAGAGATTGGCCAGGTACTTGGTGATGCGACCAACGTTGATTAGCCTCGGCACCTAGTGAAGCGACCTCTGCTTCTAGGTTTGTGTAGTTTAGTGAAATCTTCCCTAAGTGGGCTTTTGAGCGGTCTGGATTGCGTGTGTGATAGAGCGATGGAAATGCGTTAATGCAGGCTCATTAGTCCCAAATGTGATATGATTTTGCGCTCGTGAATGAAACCCCATTTGGATACTTTCACCGACAGGAAAGTCCTCTTCCTCCACAACTTTTACAACGAGGTCCAGGTTTTTCTTCCAGTGTTTTTTCATTTTCTCAGCTACAGCTGGCTGAGGCGTATAAAGATCTAACCGGACTATTGAGAGATTTGGATCATCGGTGTAAGGGTAAATATGCCAAAGCTCGACGTGGTCAAGTTGCCAAACTAGGACTGTATTTGGAAACAATACGTAAATACCCACGATATGCTCCAGAACGTTCCATTCGCTCTCATTAATCGATTTTAAACCATCAATTGTACGTCGTGCGCTTACTAGTCGAAAATTTGACCCCCACGCGTCGAAAGTAGAGATATTGTCATAGAAAATCGGCCAGATCGTATCTTTATGCAAAACGCCGAAGTGGTAAGACTCCAGAAAAGTATCAACGATCAATTTCCAATTCATGCGGCGTCGCATCGTGCAACTATCGAAGTGATGAAAGGAAGCGAGATTATAGGAGGCCAATTCATTCGAGATACCACCAAGCTTTTTGTTGATATCGGTGGATTGTCCGGGCGATGGACACACCCACAGCATCCCATCACGCTCAACTACCGTAAGTGGTGTTAGGCCGTGATTTTCTCTCGGCATTTCGCCAAATGCAGTATCTTGTGGTCGACTAATCAATTTACCTAGTAGGTCGTACCTCCACGCATGGTAAGGGCAGACAAATGACTTAACGGTGCCACAATCCCTAGCTATTTGGGCCCCACGGTGCCGGCAGACATTGAGAAAGCCGTGGACTTTATTTTTTGCATCCCGTGTGAGTAAGATCGGTATACCGGACAGGGAGTCCGTTACGAAACTTCCAGGCCTCGGTAGGCGGGCACTTAAGCCAAGGCATAGTAGTTGATTTCGAAAAAATACTTGCTGCTCGATCTCTGCAATGTGTTCGCAAACGTATTCTGAAATTGGTTGGGCGTAAATCGCATTACCAAGCGCCGTCGTTTTTGTCTCTATATATTTCAGTAGTCGGTTGCCTAAGGCAACTTGTTCACTGTGTAACACTGCGGCGTAACCTCGAGATAAATATGTACAAAACATTATATCTCACGGAATATTGTACGCAGGCGCTTGGGATACGGCGTTCTAGTTAAGAAAAGTTCTTGCAACGCTTGTAGCCTACTGATTCTTATTTATAAAGCGTTAGAGTAGCCTAGTTCAATTTTAATACTTATTAAAATGTTTAGACTGGGATTCGGCTAGCGGAACCCGTAGAAAATGAAAGTTTTAGGTAAATTCGCGCACAATTAGGACTTTAGTTGGATAACACATATGGACATTACTGAGATTATAATCCGCAATGAGCCGCTGCTTCGACTCGGGTGTTTTCTATGGGTTTTCGTTGCAATCGCCGCGTGGGAGATTCTGCTACCTCGGCGACCACTCACTGTTTCTAGATGGATTCGCTGGTCGAATAATATAGCCGTTGCCGCGCTAAATGCTGTGCTGGCTCGGGTGTTTTTACCAGCGGCCGTGGTTGGCTACGCCGAGGTCGTGAGTCTACAAGATTGGGGTTTATTGAATCAGGTTTTTTGGCCTAACTGGATGGAGATCATCATAGCGGTATTGATTCTTGATTTTGCCATTTATCTACAGCACATCTTTTTTCACATAGTGCCCGCACTTTGGCGGGTGCATCGGATGCATCATACCGATCTAAATTTCGACGTTACCACCGGATTCCGTTTCCATCCAATCGAAATGATGCTTTCACTGGGGATTAAATTTGGTCTCGTCACGATTTTAGGCCCCGCGGTAATTGCGGTATTTATCTTTGAGGTGTTATTAAGTACCAGTTCGATATTTAACCACGGTAATATTAAGATAGCCCGGCCGGTTGACTATGTACTACGTTGGTTCTTTGTGACTCCTGACATGCACCGCGTGCATCATTCGATTATGGTAGACGAAATTAATAGTAACTATGGATTCAATTTAGCCTGGTGGGATCGCTTGTTAGGAACCTATCGTACTCACCCTTCTGCTGGACACGAGGGCATGATCATAGGCGTTGAAAGATTTCGTACCTTGCGCGACCTCAGGCTCGATCGCATGTTGATGCAGCCTTGGCGGCGTCTGGCTGAAAGCTCGGAAATTGACCAGGAGAAAATTAATCGCTAGCCAGTCGCTTCTCCTACTGATCGTGGTCGACATCCGTAACCGTAATATGTTTACGTACTATCAAACGGTCCTTCATAACCTATAGAGAAGGCTGCTTTATCCACGCATACTCGCCAAATTGCGGCCACTCGTATTATTTCAACAGGCTCTGGATCTCCGTATAAATCTTACGAGCGATGATCTGATTGCCCTTGTCGCCAAAGTGATACGAGTCAATAAACATCTCATTGTCAGCTTGAAGTTGATCAAATATGCTGACCATATTGACAAACCGATAACCATCACCATTAAAGCTGTGAAGTGCAGCAGAAATTTTGGCGTAACACAATTGAAAGTACTTAACGTGGTCTCCATTTTGCTCGATACGGGATTTCAACACAGCCTGCTCCCTTGAAGTTAGTGCTTTCTTTGTGACGGCTAGACTTGGTTGTAGGACAAACAGATGCGGGATACCTTTCTGTTTTAACGCGAACCAACTCAAGGAGACATTCTTTAGTAACCTGCGTGCAACTATCTCTGGGGGCACCGGCTTGGAATTTGTCCGTGTTACATCGGGAAGATCACCGAAGCCAGCGTAATCGTACGTTTTTTTTATCAGACGAAAGTAATGTTCGTCCGCGTACGTCCTAAACCAAAGAATGTTGCTCCCGATTTGGCCCCAATGTACATCGTTATTACCAGAGAACGAGATGACGAGGTCGGGCTGAATTTCGGACAATCTATTTTCTATCAAAATTCGCTCATGAGTAGTTGCCCAAGCAGGGTTGGCCGCGGTCACGACTTCGTATCGGTCAATAGCATCACGTCTTGGCGCTTCAGTAAGTAATTTTTCCAGATAACCGCCTATTGTTCGGTCCTGCCCCGGTGCCCCGGAGCCAAAGGCTGTAGACCCTCCTGTTAGGATGATGCGAAATGTGCCCACAGGTTTTGGGATCTCGGTCTCGCGTGTAGCCCTAAACTGCATGGTGTTGATAGTTGAATTCCCATGCTTACCTGGCATTGGCCCGTTACCGACAAACGGTGTGGGGACATTAAAAATTGCCCAGGAAAATTCATCCATCTTTGCGATAGACGAATCACCTCCAAGATATGTTGCTGCCAGGTCCTCTTTTTCATCAGCATTGAGCAAGTTACCAAGGGTAGTGGCTCCCATAACCGTGCGGATTTCATTATCAAGCGGAATAATTAACGACTGACGGCCAAGGATAAATCCCAAGCTACCAGCGCCAAGAATTACTAGCACTGGGATCATCGAGAAGACTATTAGTTTCGTTTTTGCGCTCATCAGTTGATTCTTAGTATCAATAGAGATGTTGCTTCATGGCAAAAAGTTTTCCAAACTTAGTGTATGGATATTCCTTATAATGATACGCCATAAAGATGCCAGTTATTGCTTGATATAGAGTCTGTGATGGCATGCAGTAACTCGGAGAAATATAATTTCTAAAAATTAGTTTTGAATAGCCTGCTATGGATGTTTCGATAATTATCGTAAATTTCAATTCCTCGCGATATACAGGCGAATGTATAGATTCAGTCGTCCAGCACACAGTGGGCTTGGCTTTCGAAATTATTGTTGTGGATAATAGTTCGGAACCGGACGATGTTGAAATGCTTGAGGAGCTCATAGGAACCAAGGATGTAAGATTAATAAAAAGTAAAATAAACCTTGGCTTTGGAGGCGGAGGGTTATTAGGTTATCAATTTTCTACGGGCGACTATTTAGCGTTTATCAATAACGACTCACTCCTAAACGAAAATTCATTGCTTAAGCTTTTTGCATACATTAAGACTGACGAGAACATTGGTGTACTTGGTTTGAATCAAAGAGGCGAGGGAGGTGAGTGTTTTGAATATAGCGCTCGTCAGTTTATTGGACTACGGCACCATCTCTTGGGTAGTAAATCCTCACAAAAATTTTATGCTAAGAAATACGGGATAGAGAATCTCGATCAACCCTTCGAGGTTGATATGGTTTCCGGCGCCTTCATGTTCTTCGATGCGCAAAAATTTGCAGAAGTGGGGGGGTTCGATCCAAAAATATTTCTGTTTTACGAAGAAATGGATATCTGCTTTCGTTTAAAACAAAAGGGCTATAAAACCATCTTCTATCCAGGCGCTTCATTTATCCATTATCAAGGTAAGAGCTCAGGAAAAATCATTACAAAAAATGAACTGATAATTTCATATTTATATGTGATCCAAAAAAATTATGCATACTGGCATTATCTGGTAATTAAAATCGTGTTATTGATCAAATACGGGATCAAAGCCATCCTTAAACCGAAGAAATACTGGGTCCCATTTTTTATCATTTTAAAGGGCGGTAATTCCCTCACATACTCGGCGAAACCATAATTAGTAATTTCATGTGCATAGCATTTCCATGGACTACATAGAGAAGTCAGACCAGTACTTTGGTCACGAACGAAATGAGATGCTTGCGTTTTTACCTACAAACGCGAAGCATGTTTTGGAGGTCGGTTGTGGTCGGGGCGTATTCGCTTCGGCGATTAAGAAAAAAACAGGCGCCGAGATATGGGGTATTGAGCTTGTAGCAAAGGAAGCGGAGATCGCCAAAATGGTGATCGATAACGTATTTGTCGGACCCTGCGAAGATCATATTGAGATGTTACCGGAGGGTTATTTCGACGTTGCTTACTTCAACGATGTTCTGGAGCATTTGGTCGATCCGTATGCAGTGTTAGCTATAATTAAAGAGAAACTCAAGTCCGGAGGAATTGTGATCAGTTCCATACCAAACATGCGATTTCATAAAGTGCTAAAAAACTTAGTGCTTCATGGTGACTGGGAATACAAAGACGAAGGAATTTTAGATCGAACGCATCTGCGATGGTTTACCAAGAGGAGCATTAGAAATATGTATGAGAATTTGGGTTTTACAGTGGAGGAGCACGTGGGGATTAGTCGCACTAGGTCTCTGAAACCAATTCTCTACAATATCCCGATGTTGTTTACCGGCATGGACATGAGATTTCAACAGTTTGCGACAGTCGCGCGCAAGACGACTTGATATCATGCCGGATTCCAATTGTTTGAAGTATTTTCTATGCTTTTTGTGAGCGAATTCTGTGCATGGATCGCGATAGTTTGCTAATAATGCGTTGCGTCAGCCAAGAAGATAATAGAGGCAAGCTCTCAAATGCCAAGCAACCAATCTTGCATGATTTGACAAATGAGACGCTGCTTATCTTAAGACTCGGCCGGAAACTGGCAAAATGAAAAAAATGAGCTAGAGAAGAGAACTATGATTGATTTCAACCTTTTTATGTACTGCACTTTGGGCCGCCGCGGAGAACTCGAGCGGGGTATGGCTGGTAAA
>DPMX01000198.1:0-1507 GCA_003540955.1 Gammaproteobacteria bacterium | reverse complement strand
CGAGCGGGGTATGGCTGGTAAAGATCCACAGTTGTATCGACGAATGCTCGACGAGATTGCTGGGTACGCTCAACTTGCCGATACGCTAGGATACGCTGGATTTGGCCATCCCGAACACCATCTGCAGATTGAAGGTTTTGAGGCAAGCAACGATCCGACGCTTATGGGTATGTGGTTGGCGATGCATAGTGAGCGGTTACGGATAATCACTTGCGGGTTCGTGTCAACGACGCATAATCCTTTGCGTACCGCAGAGGCAATTTCGACCATGGATAACATGCTTGGCGGGCGGTTCGGAGTCGGTTTGGTACGCGGTTATCAATCGCGTTGGGTTGAAAACTTTAAGGTTCAGCCCGAACTTGGAGCGGTCGGCCCTTGGAATAAAAATGGGCCAGTCGATATGGCTAACCGCGAATATTTTGCGGAGTACGTCGATATTGTCATTAAGGCTCTCACTAATGATACGTTTTCGCATGACGGCCAATTCTGGCAGTTCCCGCCGGCCGATATGATCAACCCGCACGATCACCCTGTCTATCACCAATATGGCCAGGGTGTTTCCGCAGATATGCGGATAAATGAAATTGGCATCGCGCCCCGCCCATTACAACAGCCTTATCCACCACTATACGGAGGTTTTTCAGCCTCTCTCCGTACTGCTAAGTTCTGGGCCAAGTACTTGGGAAAACCTATAGTTCTAGCGCCGGATTTGGATTTGTGTAAGGTCCTTTGGAATGGTTATCGAGAAGAAGCGGAAAATGTTTACGGCCATACGGTTGAGCCTGGTGTCGAGGCTGCTTGGGGTGGAATCATGATTTGTGCTGACTCGGATGCGCGCGCGCAATCGTGGGCCGAGGATATGGAATGGTTTTGGAAACTTTGGCCGACCGCCTTTGGCCAAGGTAATGTGAACCGATTAATTGGATCACCAGATACGCTAAGCCGCCAGATTGAAAAGGCGGCGTCTACGGTACCTATCAACGAGATGTTTCTGCTTTTGCCTCAGGGGATCAGTGATCCGGAGCAGATTCACGCGTCCCTCGGACTCTTTGCTGAAAAAGTAATGCCACGATTTCAGTAAATTCTTTTCGGACTGGATGCGCTGCTCGCAAAACGTGATTTAATGATGATCAAGCCACTGGATTAGGGATGATTCGAGTTTTTCTTGCTTGGTACTCTCGTACAAGCGCAGACATTCGTCGGATAAAACATTTTGCCACTGTCCGTTCGTACCGTTGTTGAAAAATTTCGAAGGGTCCTGCCAGATTTCCTGGTCGGCGTTCGGCGCAATTTCTTGGTGACGTTGTTTCATCTCCGAAAACGTGGCGGCGTTGACTAATATGGGCCAAAGGCTTTCTGTAGTCTCGATGTCCAGTATTGCTGCAATGCGTCGCATTTCACCAGCGAGATCGGACTGGAGATCTGAGTAATGTATAAAGTGAATATTTGGGAGTTCACGGAATTGCCAAAATGACTGAAGGTGGTGGAACAACGACCAGAACGGAAA
>DPMX01000283.1:3859-4847 GCA_003540955.1 Gammaproteobacteria bacterium | reverse complement strand
CATTCCCAAACAATACATTTGCCATCAACCTCGACACTCTAGAAATCGTTTGGGAATATGTTCCCGTCCAAGACTATGACGAAACCGTCCCCGTGATGTGCTGTGACACGGTAAACCGTGGCCTCGGGTATGGTGACGGTAAGATCCTACTACAACAGGCTGACACGACTCTGGTCGCCTTAGATGCGAAGACGGGCGAGGTTGTGTGGTCGGTAAAAAACGGTGATCCCAAACTCGGGGAAACGAATACCAACGCCCCACACGTTATGAAAGATAAGGTTATCACTGGCATATCCGGTGCTGAATTCGGCGTGCGCTGTTGGATAAATGCGTACAACCTTAGCGACGGTAGCTTAGCCTGGCGCGCGTATAGCATGGGTCCGGATGAAGATATGCTCATGGATCCTGAGAAAACTACTTCACTGGGTCAACCTGTTGGTAAAGATTCTTCTTTGAAAACTTGGGAAGGGGACCAGTGGAAGATCGGGGGTGGTTCGACCTGGGGCTGGTGGCCGTTCGATAAAGAGCGCAATGCGTTTTATGTCGGTACGGGTAATCCATCGACTTGGAATCCAGTTGTACGCCCCGGTGACAACAAATGGTCAATGTCGATATTCTCGCGTGATGTCGATACCGGCATAGCGCACTGGGTCTACCAGATGACTCCACATGATGAGTGGGACTATGACGGTGTCAACGAAATGATTCTTGTTGATTTGGAGGTAAAAGGGAAAGAGACGAAGGCATTGGTTCATTTTGATCGCAATGGGTTCGCTTATACATTGGACCGGACAAACGGTGCGTTGCTTGTCGCCGAAAAGTTTGATCCGGCAGTGAACTGGGCGACCCACATTGACATGAAAACGGGTCGGCCTCAGGTCGATGCTAGGTATAGCCCCGAAGCGCACGGGGAGGATGTTAATGCGACTAATATCTGTCCTGCTGCACTAGGGACGAAAGATCAACAGCCAGCAGCGTACAGCCCGCG
>DPMX01000283.1:0-3515 GCA_003540955.1 Gammaproteobacteria bacterium | reverse complement strand
TACAAACCATGTTTGTATGGACTATGAGCCTGTGAGTGGCGGCGAGTACGTTGCAGGTCAACCCTATGTTAACGCGGTACTAAGTATGTTTCCGGCCGGGCGGGTTTATCCGGGTCCTGAGTATGCAAATAATGCGGATAACAATAATCTGGGTAACTTCATCGCTTGGGATGCGGATCAAGGTAAGATTGTGTGGTCCATTCCGGAACGTTTCTCCGTGTGGAGTGGCGCGCTGGCAACTGCGGGCGATGTCGTGTTCTATGGAACATTGGACGGTTACCTGAAAGCGATAGATGCGCACAGTGGCAAGGCGTTGTGGAAGTTCAAGACGCCCAGCGGCATCATTGGTAATGTCAATAGTTGGGCCCATGACGGTAAACAATATGTCGGAATATTGTCTGGTGTAGGTGGTTGGGCTGGGATTGGAATGGCAGCTGGCCTGATCAATGACACTGATGGTCTAGGCGCCGTCGGCGCGTACAAGGGATTGGAAAGTTACACGCGATTAGGTGGTGTACTTAGTGTCTTCAGGCTGCCATAACAGGTGGGGTCTTTAGGCAGCCAATTTTCCCGAGTTCGGTGTATCTCACGGTTCGTCAGGCTATTTAGTTAAAACTCAACGGATTCGAACTGCGGTAGCAAGCCGAAGTGTAAGGCTTTGCACCCTGCTTGATATTCGGCGCGATGGGTAAGAGTGTAATGATTCTACTAACGGTAAAAATTTGTCGACTCGGAGATCTCACAAGGCACTTGGGAAGAATAAGCGTGCGTAGTCTGATCTTGGCGATCTTGCTCTCAACTCAAAGCGCATATGCGGAACAGTTAAAAGTAAAAGGAGTTGTCACACAGTGGGCTCCGCTCGTGCTTTTTGCGCAGCCAGGAGACACGGTCACATTCGTGAATATGTTAGGTCACGATACCGTATCAATCGATGGAATGATTCCTGATGGTGCGGCTTCTTGGAAATCAAAATTGGGCGCAGAGGCATATACAATAACCGTTGCAAAAGAAGGCGCCTATATCTACAAATGTACACCGCATATGTCGGCGGGCATGGTTGGAGCGATTGTGGTCGGCGATGCTCATCCGACCAATCTTGCCGACATCGAACAATCATTACCGGATGTCAAATTCGGTAAAAATATGGTGAAACGAACCATCCGAAAAATGAACCAAGCGCTCGCAAAACGCGCGGAAAATTAGCAGGGAAGCGTTAGATAAAGGTCTAGAGTAATGGGGCTAGACAGAACTCCACTGTGTGGTGTAATGCGTTAATGTCTGCTCCCCGAGTAAAAATGAAGTGGAATATGAGCGCCTGCCTCCGCGTTGCTAAATATTTTTTCACTTTGTTACCAAAGATTTCTCTGTTGGTGCTATTGGTTTGCTGGACGGCGCGTGCGCACGCGGAGGAAAGAAATGTATTTAGAGTCTGCGCGCCGCCAAATAATTTGCCTATGTCCCATAGAAATGGGGACGGTTATGAGAATAAAATTGCCGCGCTATTCGCAGAAAAACTTGGTTTAACTCTCGAATACGAATGGTTCCCGCAACGTATTGGTTTTATCCGGAATACATTGCGTAATGACAAAGCGCTAGACGGACGGTATAAATGTGACGTTGTAATCGGGGTAATCGAAAACTTCGATTTAGCCCAAACAACGCGACCCTATTTTCGTTCAGCGTGGTCATTAGTCTATATTAAGGGGCGCGGCCTTGACTTCATCGAATCTCAGCATGACTTGAAAGGGTTGACACCAGAAGAAAAATCTAAACTTCGGATTGGGGTCTGGGATAAGGGTCCAGCGCCAAAGTGGTTTTACTTCCGCGGGCTTATTGAGTACTCGACACCCTACCAATTGATGTCGGGCGACACAAAACGAAACCCAGGTAAAATTATTGAAGAAGATCTTATCCAAGATAAAATCAATTTGCTTATGATATGGGGGCCCATTGCGGGGTACTACGCAAAAAATATTACTGACCACGAGCTTAAGGTAATTCCGATGCAGAACGAATTACGTGTGAAGTTTGACTTCCAAATATCAATGGCTGTTCGTTTTCGGGAGCCCCAGTGGCAGGCGCAGATCGATCGTTTAATAACTGATAACCAACAGCAAATTAATTACATACTCGACGAATATGGAGTCCCAAGGTTAGAAATGATTGCATCAGCAAATAATGATAAATAGTAGGGTCCGTGGTGCGTTTGTCACGGGCTTTCTTCTCGTCTTAATTAGTGTCGAGGGAAGCGCTGGGTCACATGAGCTGTCTAAGGCTGAGACGCTACTCTGGATGACTGATCAACTAAACGCGGTTGATAACCCAGTAGAGATTCGATATGAGTTCAATAGGACTGGAACCTTCGATTCTGGCTTTACTGACACAGTTCGTTTCATTGTGCACGCCGTAAAAGCGAACGGAATGAAATCGGCACGATTAGAGTTTTTTACTGGCGAGCGCTCGGTTGAAGTTGCACCCGTTGACGATACTACTATTAATCCGGTGTTGAAGATCTATCTACAGGGCGATGTATATGAAATGAATCGCTTGACTGATCCCGAAGGGAAATCGAGGGAGCGCTGGCGGTATTTTCAGCGCCGGATAAAACTTGCACTGGCGGAAATCGCCACTGTGGAAGATGTCGTCGTTACATTCGATGATGTGAACTATTCGGCTAAAAAGATAGAATTTAGCCCGTATCTTAATGATCCGAAACGTCGACTCTTCGAACAGTTTTCCAGTAAGACTTATACGATTATTATTTCGAAAGATCTGCCAGGTTATATATACAGTATAGAATCTGTGGTGCCCGGGCCGCGGTCCAATGCGCTTCCGTTAATTAAGGATCAATTAAAGCTGATTGAAATTAATTCTCTGTAATGGGCTAACGGTTAGAGGCGGGATAATCGAGTACAAGAACTTTTCCTTGTCGTTGTCACCGTATAGCTTGCGATGACGATCATATAACATCAGAAAATCAGAAGCGGGACTGTTGGTCGGCGGCTACTTCGACGAAGCATAATTTGCTTCGGTCGCGCTTCAGAATGGTCGTTCAAATCGATCTTTTCCTACCTTGGAGCTAGGTACCCTGTACGACACCGACCTATCATTAATTTTTCGTGCCATTGGATCCCAGCCAAAACGCCGCATCACGAAACCTAAGGGAGCAATCATTGTAAAGAAGACAAAACCGAGCACTAATGGTGTGGTTATGTGATTAAGCAATATACCGAACCTCATCCAACCGCGGTATGTCGGAGTTAGCGTCATTGGGGCGATCAAGCCCCAAGCGGCAAATAGTCCACCCAGTACCCAGGGCCAAATAGGTACGGCAAGATCGAATGCCCAAGGAAAGAAAAGCCCAAACAAGACGCCAAGGATGGTACCCGTAACAATACCAAAGTTGCGGAGTTCGTTACGACCTAGTTGCTTTATTTCAAGCATTTAGTCTAGCTCAAACTCGTGTTCCCATGAGCCGTCGTATGCCCGACTCGGCTGCTCGGATTTAACTAAAA
>DPMX01000279.1:2747-3332 GCA_003540955.1 Gammaproteobacteria bacterium | reverse complement strand
TAACCCAGAAACAACGTAAATCGATAATTAGCCAAATCGCAGCCGGCAAACCATGTCTGGTCGTCGGAACACACGCCCTCTTTCAAAACGACGTAGCCTACCCGAAACTCGGTCTCGTCGTCGTTGACGAACAGCACCGTTTTGGCGTCCAGCAGCGTCTAGCGTTGCGGGACAAAGGGGTCCTCCGAGCATCTCAACCACATCAACTGATTATGACAGCAACGCCAATCCCTCGGACATTAGCGATGACTGTCTATGCCGATCTCGACGTGTCCGTATTGGATGAGTTACCTCCGAATAGGAGACCACCACGCACAGCGGTTATTCCTGACGCTCGTCGAAATGAGGTAATTGAACGTATTGCCCTCGTCTGCGCTAACTCCCGCCAAGTATATTGGGTGTGCCCGTTAATAGATGAATCGGATTTTCTTGAGGCGACGGCTGCAACCGATACGTTAATTTTGCTGAATGAAGCACTACCACAATTGCGTATTGCACTAATACACGGACGCATGTCCGAGAAGGAAAAATCTGCCATTATGCACTCGTTTTCAACGAATAAACTAGATCTATTAGTTGCTACTA
>DPMX01000279.1:0-2437 GCA_003540955.1 Gammaproteobacteria bacterium | reverse complement strand
TTGCTACTACAGTTATTGAGGTTGGGGTCGACATCCCTAATGCAAGCCTCATGGTAATAGAAAATGCTGAGCGTTTGGGGCTATCACAGCTTCATCAATTGCGTGGACGAGTCGGTCGCGGTGCTACAATGTCCGATTGCTTGTTGCTATATAAAACGCCACTAAGTGAAACTGCTAGAAACCGACTCCAGGCTATGCGTGAAACCAGCGACGGCTTTGTGATCGCCGAACGTGATTTAAAACTCCGCGGCCCGGGCGAGGTACTAGGCACGAAGCAAACAGGGTCCCCAGAATATCGCATTGCTAACATTATGCGAGACTACAAAATGCTTCCATTGGTGCAACGCGCAGCAGATGAACTCATGAACTCTGAACCGGATATAGTTGAACGAATCGTCGAACGTTGGCTAACGGATCGGATAGAATACGTCAACGTCTAACCTTCCGACACGACCGATGGACTGGGATAATCTGAAAGATCGCGTCAGCACCTACGGGCGCTTAATGCGACTGCACCGGCCGATTGGAACCTTGCTGCTTTTATGGCCGGTGTTATGGAGTCTATGGATCGCGTCGGGAGGAGCCCCTGACACTAAAGTTTTACTAGTCTTCATCTTAGGCACATTTACAATGCGTTCGGCGGGTTGCGTGATCAATGATTTCGCCGATCGCGATATCGATGCACATGTGGAACGAACACGAGACCGTCCATTTGCAACTAACGCCGTGTCGGTGAAAGAAGCGTTGATACTATTTTTAGTGCTGATTGTAATCTCTGCTTCTCTAGTCGCCACGATGAATCGCCTAACTATATACCTATCCTTTTTAGGCGTGATGTTAGCGATCATTTATCCTTTTACAAAACGGTATGTTTATATCCCGCAAATTTTCCTTGGCTGCGCTTTCGGTTGGGGTGTTCCGATGGCATTTGCGGCACAAACAAATTCAATACCTAATCTGGCTTGGGCAGTAATGGCCACGGCTGTGCTGTGGGCAATAATTTACGACACTGAATATGCAATGGTTGATCGGGAGAGTGACATCAGTCTGGGTTTAAAATCAACCGCGATCTTGTTTGACGAATTTGACCGCTACTTCCTGGGCGTGTTCCAAATCATGATGTTGTTAGGACTTGGGCTGATCGGCCGCGAAGCACACCTCGGTTGGCCTTTTGCCGTCTCGTTAATCATTTGTGGCGGAATGGCCGCCTACCAACAGACATTGGTCTACCAACGAGAACCGGCTAAATGCTTTAAAGCCTTTATGAATAATAATTGGTACGGCTTAGTGGTGTTCTTTGGCATTGCCGCAAGTTATTGGAATGCGAATTAATTCAACTCTACTATCACAAAGTCCCTCATTCCGTCTTTAATTCCGTCATAACGAGTAGCCCGCCCCACGTGGTCGACAGATTCTTCTTCCCACCCGTGTAGCATAGTGCCCCGGAGGCGCAATACCCACATGAGTGCGCAGGAGGTCAACACCACCTGGTTAAGACTCAAATACTACCCCATATCGCGACCTTATCAAGCCGTTGGGATTATCAACATCCAAAGCGATTGTGCGGCCAGTGCTACAGTTATCCGGACCAGACTTTCAATGGCGACTGGACCCTGACGTTCAGGCCGCGCAAAATATAAGACACATATAATTGCTATTGACGTTCTTTTCCGAACCACAATAGCATGACGAAACCAAAGTACTTAACGAGTTTTGATAAAATTATGACAAACACCAACTCCACACCACGACCCTTGGAAGGACTACGCGTAATAGAAGTAGGGCAACTGCTGGCGGGTCCCTTTGCTGGCACGATGCTCGGATATTTTGGCGCCGAGGTAATCAAGGTTGAGCCGCCGGTGACCGGCGATCCGATCCGCCGCTGGCGAAAACTGAGAAACGGGCAATCGTTGTGGTGGTCAAGCCTTGGTCGAAACAAAAAATGCGTAACAATTGACCTAAAAGACGCTAGGGGGCGCAGGCTGATGCGACAGTTAGTTAATACAGCGGATGTTATTGTCGAGAACTTCAAGCCGGGAACAATGGAAAAATGGGGTCTTGGCCCTGAAGAGTTTAAGAAGTCAAACCCCGGACTTATCTATACCCGAATTTCGGGTTACGGCCAAACAGGTCCCTCAGCACCTAAACCAGGGTTCGCATCGGTTTGTGAAGGGTTTGGAGGCTTTCGATACGTGAATGGATTTCCAAACGAAGCACCTGTGCGACCGAATCTTAGCATCGGCGATACTTTAGCTGGCATTCATGCGGCGCTCGGGATCCTACTTGCTTATATAAACCGCGTAAACGGCGGTGAGGGACAGGTCGTTGATGTTGCGATTTTTGAGGCCGTATTCAATCTACTCGAGGGGGTTGTTCCGGAATATGACGGAGCCGGTATGATCCGGGAGCCATCAGGATCAACAATCACTGGTATCGT
>DPMX01000173.1:536-5062 GCA_003540955.1 Gammaproteobacteria bacterium | reverse complement strand
GACGTATGCATTACGCCCTTAGGTTCACCGGTGGTGCCTGAGGTATACATGATCTCCGTCACGTCATTTGGATCAGGTCGCCGAGAATGAAATAGCGCGTCGTAATCGATTTCGGTTTCCCACGCTCGGTCCATGATGGAAGTTTCAAATGCGGTCTCCGCCTCTTTTCCACCGATTACGAGTACATGTTTGAGCGTCGGTAACCGATCTTTCAGGTCCTTAGCCATCGCCACGTAATCAAAGCCGCGAAACTCTCGGGGCACAATTAATACCCGAGCCTCAGCAAGGCCGAGCATGAATTCTAACTCTCGCTCTCGAAAAATCGGCATCAGGGGATTAATCACTGCACCGATTCGCACACAGGCGGCATAAACCGCGGGATAGTGCCACCAGTTTGGGGCCTGCAAAGCGACTACATGGCCACGCTCCACTCCCAGTGCGGCCAACGCACAAGCTATACGAATCGATCTCGTTCGTAGTTCACCATAACTCAGACGCGTGACCTGTCCGGTCATACTATTGTTCTCAACAACAGCAGGTGCCGCCGAATCTCGCCTAGCCGCCTCATCGAGATAGTCGGTAACTAGACGATCTGGCCATACACCGGCCCTGCGCATCGCCATGATCCGTCTTTTAGGTAAAATTGGCGCAAAATCCATAGCCACAACACCCGCTTTTGAATCTCATCTCCAAGCTACCCTAAGAGCACCCAAGGTAGCTTGCGTTTAGGTCTTTTAAAGACTATCAGCAAAAATGCAGTGAGAGAATGGACTAACCTAAGTATTACCAGAAGCGATATGATAGGGGTGGCAATCTCGAGTCGGTCACCAGAAGGCCTATCAGCTGGGGAGAGCCTCTATTTCATGTATACAGGATATTAAAATGGCTCGAAGCAACGGCGGTAATCGGGGAAACCCCTGGGAAGATGGCGGCTCATTGCCGCCGGATGTGGCAGATTTATTTCGCAGTGGGCGCAATCGGCTAAGAAATGCGTTGCCGCAAGGCGGGCCCCGAGGACTAACTGGCTTCGCGCTGGTCGCGCTTATCTTGGTTGGAATTTGGACAGCTTATTACACGGTACCTAGCGACTCAGTTGCCGTGGTGCAGCGATTCGGTAAATACCTTAAGGAAGTGCCGCCGGGCCTGCACTTCAAGATTCCACTCGGGGTAGACCTGGCAACCATCGTGCCAGTTAAGCGGCAATTGAAGCAGGAGTTCGGATTTTCCACCCGAGGCGCAAGAGACCCTTATCAGAGCCCACGAGACGGTAAACGCGAAACCGAAATGGTGACCGGCGACCTCAACGCTGCCCTAGTCGAGTGGGTAGTACAGTATCGAATATCAGATCCGGCAAAGTTTCTCTTTGAAGTTCGCGAACCAGCCGAAACTCTCCGCTACGTCTCGGAATCCGTCATGCGTGAAGTGGTGGGCGATCGGACTGTAGATGAAGTGATAACGATCGGTCGACAAGAGATTGAATCAGAAGCCTTAATGAAAATGGAAGCACTATCGACTAAATATGAGATGGGGGTCAGTATCGACCAAGTGCAACTGAAGAACATCAACCCACCTGGGCCAGTACAGGAATCATTTAACGAGGTCAATCAAGCGCAACAAGAAAAAGAGAAACTGATAAACGAAGCTCGGCGTGATTACAATAAGGTAATTCCACTTGCTGAAGGCGAAAAGGACCAGAGGATTCGCGAAGCCGATGGTTACCGTATAAAGCGTATCAATGAAGCAGAGGGCGATGTGTCACGTTTTAACGCCTTACTTGCAGAATATACAAAGGCCCCAGAAGTCACTCGCCGCCGCATCTACATTGAGACTTTGCAAGAGGTCATGCCGCACATCCGATCAAAGGTGGTTGTCGATGAACAATCACAGGGAATTCTGCCATTACTCAACATAGATGGCCGTAAAGGAGAACTGCCATGAGTCGCTTTATCCAAATGGCTACTCTCGTAGTCGTCATCGTCTTAGGTGTAGCAGCTGCGAACTCAATCTATACGGTTAGTGAAGTTGAACAGATGATCATCACGCAGTTTGGCAAGCCCGTTGGTGAGCCTGTTACGAATGCAGGACTCAAGGTTAAACTGCCGTTCATCCAAGAGATCAACCCCATAGATAAACGTGTACTCGAGTGGGATGGCAATCCATCAGATATGCCGACCAAAGACAAACTGTATATATCGGTCGATCTGTTTGCCCGGTGGCGGATCACCGATCCACTACAATATTTCCTTCGCTTGCGCGATGAACGTAGCGCGCAATCCCGTCTCGACGATATCCTTGGGAGTGAAACTCGCAACGCGGTCGCTAAGCATGAGTTAATCGAAATCATTCGTACAACTAAGGATCGACGTCCACTTCGCGATTCGTTGCTGACCGACGCGGAAAAAGAACTAGATATGGGCACGCTGGTTCCTATCCAAAAAGGACGCAAACTGGTCGAACAACAAATCTTTTCTGCCGCTGCGGAGAAGGTGCTCGTGTTCGGGATCGAACTACTGGATATCCGATTCAAACGCATAAACTACAATGAAAGTGTGCGGCCAAAAATCTATGACCGCATGATTAGCGAACGGCGTCAGATTGCAGAACGATTCTTATCGGAAGGCAATGGTGAAGCAGCGCGTATCCGTGGGAATCGGCTGCGGGAGCTCAACAAAATACAATCCGAAGCGTACCGAGAAGTTGAGGAAATCCGAGGCATTGCGGACGCGAAAGCCACTGAAATCTACGCGACCGCCTACAACCAAAGCCCCGAAGCGGTGGCGTTTTACGAATTTACCCGAACAATGCAATCGTACAAGTCGATTATTTCCGAAAACACGACCGTAGTTTTGTCAACTGACAGTGACCTGTTTAAATTTTTAAAAGGTATGGAGCCTAATAACGACTCGCCATGAAGTTGCCGAATAAAGCGACGAGCGGATAAACCACTCCGAGTACTCTCAAGCAATGTAGAGTACTAACACAAGCAGGACCTTAATAATGAGAGAAGTCAACCTTGGAGAATTGTCGGTTTCAGCTCTTGGACTTGGTTGTATGGGGATGTCGCAGTCATACGGGAATACGACTCCGGCCGAATCTGAACGTACACTACATCGTGCCCTAGATCTTGGGGTTACTTTTCTGGATACAGCTAACGCGTACGGAAATGGGCATAACGAAGAACTCATAGGTCGAGTATTATCAGAGCGGCGCAATGAATTTGTCCTAGCATCTAAGTTCGGCCTCATCCGTCATCCTGACGGGTCACGCAGTATTGATGGTCACCCCGATCGGGTTGAAAAACATTGTGAAGACAGTTTGCGCCGACTGAAGACAGATGTTATCGACCTATATTACCTACATCGGGTTGACCCCAAAGTACCGATTGAAGATACCGTTGGAGCGATGGCAGACCTCGTCATCGCGGGGAAGATCCGCTACCTCGGACTATCTGAAATTTCGACAGAGACACTCTACCGCGCTCATGCTGTACATACAATCACAGCAGTTCAGTCAGAATATTCCCTTTGGACACGTGATCCGGAGGCGAAAATACTAGGGGCATGTGCCAAACTTGGAATAGGATTCGTACCGTTTAGCCCTCTTGGACGCGCCATGTTGACCGGTCGCTTGCGTGACACTGCGGCACTTACTAAAAATGACTTACGCCTAACGATGCCGCGATTCCTAGGTGACAATTTCGCCTCCAACTTCTCGTTAGTGCAAAAGCTCATCGCTTTTGCAGATCAAAAAGACTGCACTGGGGCGCAACTTTCCCTCGCCTGGCTCTTAGCGCAAGGAGATGGAATTGCGCCAATTCCTGGCACTAAGAAGGTCAACTATCTTGAGGAGAACATTGCCGCAATCAATCTCAACCTAGGTCAAGCAGATATAGAACACCTTGATACTATATTTGCTCCAGGGAAAATTGCCGGCGATCGTTACGCGCCCGCAATGATGGCGATCGTCCGTCAAAGCTAGTCTCAAAAATATACCTGATCGATTTAACCCAGCGCACCTCATGGCGCAGAGCCCATATCATAGATCGCGCGATGCGAGACACGCATAATTAGATTCTCCGGATCGCCGTTCGCTAGTAGCGCAACATCTATATCAAAGTATTCCTTCCCTTTCTTTTCGAACAAATCGATTACCTGGGCGCGAATCTCGATCCGTTCATCATTCTGAGCCATTCCGTAGTTTCGGATCTCGCTAGCGACATGAATCCAGGGGCCTACGGCAAAATTCTGGTCGACAATGATATTGGCCTGGCGGAGCAACCATGCTGGATGAGTAATACCCCGGCGATAAATCTCGTTGTCATCTTGCAGTAAATCTAAAAATTTATCCGCTTCACCAGAAGTAAAAGTCTGGCTGATGCTCCCAAAGACGCGTTCACTGGCGAAACGCTCCCGTACCGCGGGCCACTTAGGATCTGGTACTGCACGGTGGGGCGGAAGTGGATGATGAGTTATCGAAGATAAAATACTCGAATCTTGCGCCATTGAGCCACAAGCCACAACGCAGAC
>DPMX01000173.1:0-231 GCA_003540955.1 Gammaproteobacteria bacterium | reverse complement strand
AAGCCACAACGCAGACCTCACCGTCGGGATTATATACTTTGACATACAGGTTCACCTCACCCAGGTCCTCCTTCGATGTACTTTCGACTGATAAGACTTCGCCGACATAAACAGGTTTGCGAAACTGAACCTGTATTGATCCCTGCGCTAACCAACTGTCGCCGAAATGCGAGACGAAGGGGTGCGTTACGAAACCAAATACCGTGACTCCTGGCACTAATGCGCCCCTAA
>DPMX01000070.1:1446-3042 GCA_003540955.1 Gammaproteobacteria bacterium | reverse complement strand
ATTTTCTTTTTGATCAGTTCGCTGATTTCGGTTGCGCTGATGCTCATGGCTGTCCTCTACGACAAAGTTTCAAATTAGTTATACCGGGATGTCACGCCTTATAACAGTTGCTTTTCAAGTGCACGTAGGCGACCCCGTAATGATATATCGATGACGGAATCACCGACCTTGATGACAGCACCTCCGAGCAGGTCCGGAGTGACTGCGGTTGTAACTTCACACGCCTTGCCGATGCGAGTACTCACCGCCGATCCAATACGATCTTGTTCCGCTGCGCTAATCTCAAATGCAGTTTCTACCCGCACATCGGCTGCGCCTTCAGCTGCTGCTCTACTGCGCTCAAACAGCACCAAAATTTCCGGCGCCAATACGAGTCGTTCAGCATCGAGGAGTGCGCCGATGAAGTTGGTTCGTTGATCATTTAAGTGTATCCCAAGTATTTCTCTTAGAAGCTCGAGCAGTTGCGAATGGGATATACGTGGATGTGAAATCAAAAGCATCAGATCAGGATTCGCCACCGCGCTCGCGAGCGCGTCAAGCATCGCCGACCAGGCTGACACATCGCCCGCTTCCTCAGCAAAACTGAAAGCGGCCAAAGCATAGGGCCGTGCAATAGTGAGTTTTTCTTGCATCTCGAGCTAAATTTCCGTTGCTAGCTTATCGAGTACTTCCCGATGGGCTGCAATATCGATCTCACGCATTATTATTTGTTCGGCACCGGACAGTGCGAGACCAGCAACCTCACGGCGCAAAGACTCTCGTGCCTGGTTACGTTCTTGGTCAATCTGCGACCGAGCTGCAAGCAGCAACCGCTCACCTTCCTCAGCGGCATTTTGCTTTGCTTGTTCCACGATTTCATCGGCTCGTTTTTGTGACTGATTAACAAATTCTTGAGCTTTATCTCGCCCTTCTTGCAAAATCTCCTCTGCTTTTTGCTCTGCTGATTCAAGGTCCTGCTGTCCTTTCTCTGCCGCTGCCAACCCGTCAGCGATTCGAGATTCACGATCTTCTAACGCTTTTAGGATCGGCGGCCATACGTATTTCACGCAGAACCACACGAATATCGCGAACGATATCGCCTGTCCAAATAATGTTAGATTGATATTCATGACAAGCTCCCGCCCTTAATCACGGACTATCCAATTTGTCCCAGGAAGGGATTCGCGAACATCATCAGTGCCGCAAAAGCGATAGCAATAATTGGTACCGCATCAGTCAGCCCAAGCATTAGGAACATCCGCGCTTGGAGCATTGGTACTAACTCCGGCTGGCGGGCTGCCCCCTCAAGGAACTTGCTGCCCAAAATACCGATGCCGACGCCGGCGCCAAGTGCACCAAGCCCAACCATGATTCCCGCTGCGAGGGCTGAAAAAGCAACTACGGACTCCATAACTTCTCTCCTATTGTTTAATTCGTCAGTGCGCGTCGTGGATTTCGTGCGATTGACTGAGGTATACGATCGTCAACATCATAAATATGTAGGCTTGCAGTGTGATAACTAGTATATGAAAAATCGCCCATGGAACCGAGAACGCCCACTGTAAATAGAACGGTACCAGTGCAGCAATCAAAACAAATACGAGTTCACCAGCGAAC
>DPMX01000070.1:0-1125 GCA_003540955.1 Gammaproteobacteria bacterium | reverse complement strand
AGCGAACATGTTCCCAAACAGCCTAAGCGATAGAGAAAGTGGTTTCGCGATGAAAGAGACCGTTTCCAAAACTAAATTTACCGGAAGTAAGGCTTTCCCAAACGGATGGAACGCTAGTTCGCCGAAAAAACCACCTAGTCCTTTCACTTTAATCCCATAGAAAATCATCAAGCCAAATATCGAAAGCGACATGCCAAACGTCGCATTAACGTCGGTAGTCGGCACCATCTTCATGAACTCAATACCAATTAGGTGTGATAATTGCGGGACGAAATCGACTGGCACCAAGTCCATCAGATTCATTAGGAAAATCCACACGAATATCGTCAGCGATAACGGCGCAATGAGTGCGTTGTTGCCGTTAAACGCATCCTTGACACTTGTGCTCACCATCTCTACGAGCATTTCTACGAACGATTGTAGTCGCCCCGGATTTTTTACCGTTGCGTTGATTGCCGCTTTGCGAAAAAGCCAGCAAAACACGATTCCAGTAAGTAGTGACCAAAACATCGTATCGACGTTGATCGCCCAGAATCCCATCTCGGTTGCTTCTTCGGCAGTCCGGGCAAAACCAAGGCTCCCGTCAGCGTGCCGCCCATAGGTTAGATTCTGGATATGATGGCTGATGTACTCAGCCGGTGAACTTCCTGCCATGATTGAAATTAATCGATCGATGTAATTCGATGACCTAATGTTCCCTTATAAAGTTCCTAAGCTCGTTTACGTGGAGATTCACCCAAATCTGCCACAAAAATTGCTATCCAGTTAACCGCAACCGTTGCCAAATAGATCGACAAGACCACGCTCATTTCAACGTCAAGAAACAGTATCGCCCCCACAAATAACGCAACGGTAAAAGCTACTTTAATGCCTTCCCCAAAGTAGATACCGCGCAGAGCTTGTTCTGGCAACATCGACTGTGTGCACCGAAACATACGGACAGCCAAGTAGTAACTTGGAAGTACCCCGATAAGGGCTCCTACCAGTGCCGAATACCCAAGCCGCGGACCGAATGCCAACGCTATCGCCACTGTCGCGAGGAGGGCAACCACCATTTGGCCGGCTACAACACGCAGTACCATCCGCCGTGAATGCTTGTGTAATGTCCTCGGAGGGTTTTGCCCC
>DPMX01000216.1:2587-3317 GCA_003540955.1 Gammaproteobacteria bacterium | reverse complement strand
GGTTATGCACGCAACCCCCTTGGGCGTTGAATCGCAGTCCGTGATAGGGACATTCAATGACCCCATCAAGAAGCTTGCCCTGATGGAGGGGTGCATACCGATGAGGACAGGTATTAGCAATAGCGGCAGCTGTTCCGTCGGGCGTGCGGAATAACAGGATAGATTCACCAATAATTGTACGTTCGAATAAAACGCCGTTGTCGAGCTCGTAACTCCAGGCTGCAACGTACCATGCGTTGTGAAGAAATTCTTTACTCATGACTATAACGCTCCTAGCCTTCGAATTTCGTTACCAATGTCAGCAAAAAGTTTAAATCTAGGGATCTGAAACGTCGTCAGTTTATCTGATACGTTATAGTCAGTTAATCAAATTATCAAGTAAAATTGACACTCGTAGAATAGATCTAATAGAACCCATTAATGGGCGCTACGCCGCTAAGGGATAAGGTTTTGATGACTGAATATATGAAGGCTAGAATTCATCTAGACACGGTCTGAGGACTTTATGGAATTCGAATTCGAGGCACTGCCGTGGCAGATAATATTTGGAAATAGCGCACTTAAACGGCTACCGTCTGAGTTGGATAAACATGGACTCTCCCGGGCACTTGTACTCTCTACCCTGGAGCAACGTCATCATGCGGACATCGTTGCCGATTTGATTGAACAGCGATGTGCTGGAATCTTTGATCAAGCAGTTATGCACGTTCCGATTGAAACTGTATTTGCC
>DPMX01000216.1:0-2265 GCA_003540955.1 Gammaproteobacteria bacterium | reverse complement strand
AAGCCGTAGCTAAGTCGTTGGACGCAGATTGTACTGTGTCGATCGGCGGAGGGTCGACGACGGGTCTAGGGAAGGCCTTGGCGTTAAAATCCGATCTGCCGAATATTGCGATCCCAACCACATATGCTGGTTCTGAGATGACTAACGTTTGGGGTATCACCCAAGACGGTAGAAAGACCACTGGGCGTGATAACAAAGTGCTACCGACGTTCACTATTTATGACCCAGAGTTAACCCTTCAGCTACCGGCATTTATTTCAGGCCCCAGTGGAATTAATGCTATGGCACAGGCGGTTGTGAATGCCACCTCTTCACGTCCTAATCCCATTATCTCTGCGCTAGCGTTAGATGGTATTCGTGCGCTTGCAACGAGCTTACCAACCGTTGTCAAGCAACCGAATAACCTTGATGCGCGGAACCAAGCACTGTATGGAGCATGCCTCTGCGGCGCGGCTCTCGGTGCTTGGATTACCAGTCTGCACCATCGTTTATGCCATACGCTTGGCGGGAGCTTTAATACCTCGCATGCAGATACCCATGCAATTTTACTTGCCTACTCGGTCGAGTATAACCAAGCAGCGTTTCCCGGGGGGACTCAGCGCGTAGCCGAAGCGCTCGGTGTCAAAGATGCAGCCAGGGGTATTTTCGACTTGCTGCATAAAGTCAGCGATAAAACTAATCTCCAACAGCTAGGTTTGAAAGAGGGAGATCTCGACAAAGCAGCCGAGATTGCGACCGAAAAGGCGTGTAAAAACGCTGTAGAGGTTACGCGGGATAAGGTGCGCGAACTATTTTTCAACGCATACCATGGGAATGGTCCGGGGGGGGCGTAAATTTTAAGCGGAGTGTGCGTCCTGCTGTCGGATGTAGTCGGGAACCGCGGACCCCTGACCCGCGGTCGTGGTACTAGATTCAAGTATCGCGTTTGCGATAATGTCAGCGTCGTCTCCAAAGCCGCATACCTTCCTTGCGAGATCTACAAGCGGACCATTCAAGGAAAACTCGACACGTTGCATTGTCAGTAACTTTATCAAGAACAGTGGTGTGCCGTTAAATCGCTCGAACATCTCCTTCCGGGCGCCGGCTTCGGAGTAAAAACGATCTCGTATGATCTTTACGATGCGCATCTTGTCACGCGCGCTTATATTTCTCCCGCGCAACGCATCTGCCAGATGAGGTCCAATGTAGGGATCGTTAAGATCTCCTTCCGTAGGTTGCATCATAATACTCCGACCACAAAGGTCGGAGAGATTTCTACATGCTTATTAATGTTCTCTATATAAAAAGCACGGCCTAGGTCGACAAAAATATTATTCGGCTTATATAAACCGCTCGGCGTTGTGCTGCCGGTATCCTCTGACGCGATGGTGAAGGCACGGATCGTTTCTCGGAAACGGATGATATCTGCTACTTGCGAGGCAACAATAGGGCGTTTCGCGGTCCCGAGAGCATTCGTTAAAAGCAATGCGAGGCCGATTAACAGTTAGGCGTTCACGAGTTGGCGGTTTTGTGTCTCGATATGTACCCAGTCAAATACACGTTGCGGGTAATATTGGGCGTGCTCGACATTACCCAGGTGATAGATATATTTCCACGGGATGATGACATCATCGAAAAATGTCATCGACTCGAGCTCATCCCCGTAGTTAGAAAACGGATAGTCGTATTCGCTGCGATCCGGGCGTGCATGGGAGTCGCTAGCTACATGAGTCGTACCTGTCATGTTTACGGGTACGCGACAGAATATCACCTGATCAGATTGGGTTCCTGTGTTCCAGAGAACACCCACATTAAGCCAGTTCGCAAACACACTGGCAGTACCTACAGCTTTCCATCCCCGTACTAGAATTCCTTCGCCTCGTTCTTCGATCATCCGTAACATCGGCACGTCCTTATGATTTGCACCGGAGCGGTCATATTGGATATCGTTAAACATTGGCGACGAGGTGAGATCGTTGTCTCAGAGCTCGGTCCATGCATCGCGGATGTTGTTTGCGAATGGCCGGCCCTTTCCGTATATAGTCTGTTGCTCCCAAGGCTCTGGATCGTCTACTAGCATCATCATCACGCTATTATTTGAGCAGGGGAGGCGCCCCATTGGCCGCCGCGGAAATGGCGAAAGATGTAATCGAAGTACTGCCGACGTTCGATTGCTTCATTTTTGTTGCGAGGCAGCATCCAATGTTTTGCACGGCGATTCCCGCTTTCATCGACAAAGGTCAAATGGGGTTGGTGCTCGGGATCTAAGTGCAGGTCGTAAAACTG
>DPMX01000213.1 GCA_003540955.1 Gammaproteobacteria bacterium | reverse complement strand
CCAGAGTGTTAGTTTCGGTATTTCGAGAGTTGTAGCTGATGACTTCGCTACCAATTTTTATAGACCCAACATCTGGGAAATTCGCAACGCTAGCCACCTCAACACCACCTTCGAAAGAAGCAGTGATCGTTGTAGAGAGTGTGGTCGAGGCGGCAATAAAGTTCGTCGCATCAGCCAGCGTGAGAGAAGTCGCTGACGAGTTAATACCGCTTGCCAGTGTGGACGATGGGGCTGTCGGATTAAATCCGCCATACCAACTTGCGCCATATCCAATCCCGCCCGTTGATGAGACCGGGGCACCATTTACCTCGTAGCGAACGACAACTGCACTTCCGCCACCGCCTGTGGAGCCAGAAGTCGCGGTGTCATCTACGGTAATTCTGTATGAGTTTGCATCAATGACCGAAGTAATCTGATGGTCTGTATTTAATGCCGATGCGGCGATGCCATCGAACGTCGCAGCGCCAGTTATGTTGACCACATCGCCAGCGAGAGCGCCGTGCGCCGCATCTGAAACGGTTATAAGGCCACTGCCCGCATCGTTCGTTGTCAACGGGTTTGCAGCCAGCGTCTCGCCGCTCGTTCGAAATGGCGTAATATTATATAAAGACCCAGCTTCTTCGATGTAGAAACGGGCGTTCGTCCCAACGCCCATAAACTCCGAACCATCTAGTGCTGACCAACTAAATAGCGAACGGCATACGCCAATGTGTGCGGAGGAAGTCCGTTTTTCCCAGCCGCCAATCTTTTCCGGCAACCCGTTTCGAAAGCGCACCTTGTCGCAATCATACCATCCACCGCTCCCCGATTTCCGCGTGAGATCGCGGATAATGCCCGGCTGGAATTTGAGGGGTTGAAACGGCACTAGGTGTTATCCTTCCGCAAGAGATTCTGGACCGTTTTGGTCTCGTATATCCGGATGCAAAACCAGATGAGCGTCACTATGGAAACCAAGGGGGGGAGCCATCCAGCCCAAAGCATGATCGTTGACGACACGCCTACCGCATCGCCCAAGGTTTTTAACTCTTCGGTCATCTCAAAAACCTTTGGAGTTGATCGCCGTAACGCTGGCGAATTAACGCGACATCCGTACTTGTGTCGCCAGCGGCGATAAAGGTGTCTTTGTTGTCAACACCAAGCGCCTTTCCAAGGAATACGCCAAGGCTTCCAACCTTTATCTTGTTTTGTCGATAGTCATCGTCGTTGGAAAAGTCATGGATATAATCCTTGGCAATCCACTTATACGAGGCAATCGTATCCTTAATTTTTAAATCATCGTTTGCGATAGACCAACGTTGAAAATCCGGTGTATTGAAAAAATGCCGGATGTTTTTAAATTTATTAATATCGCCGTCCAAATGAACTAAAGATCGCCATACAACCTCTTCCCACTTACAACTAAAGTTCCACCACCAAAGCAACGTTGTTATGGATTTGATGGGTATTGGGCAAGCGGCGTTAAGCGCATCGATCTCATCGCGTGTCTCTGAAAATTGAGATAAATAACCCTCTAAATCTCCGTTTATCTTGCTTGCATCATTCACGAAAGCGACGCTACCAAATATCTGGTCACCCAACTCCCCGGTGACTAGAAGAGAATTCTCTAGGTGCGTTAAGGCGTTTGCGAAAACCGGGACATCAAAAGCACTGCTAATGTAAAATCGATCTGTTGGCACATCTTTGATCGTGGGCGTGTGAACCGTCAGCTTGCCTTCGATATGCTTGCGGAAAAATTCCGGATATTCAGCTACTGAATTTTCGTTACAACAAATCGTGAGATCGCCGTCATGCGGCATTATTTTAAGCAGCGCAACTAGCGCCGTGGTGCTGTCGATTCCACCAGACCAATATAAAATAATTGGTTTTTTTTCACTCCATAGATCAGCCGCGCGACTATCGGCAACATCAGTAAAAGAAGAATCGAAGGAACCTACTTGCGGCATATCCGTGGCAGACATTTTCAAAGGCTGTAAAAGAGTTTTGCTTCGATCATTTGCAACCCACTTACAACCAACCTCTCGCCCTATTCTGTCAAGAGCCGACAGTTCATGCTCGACGCCTAACACATCCAGCATGTCTGGACGGGCCAACTTCAGAGTACTACCAAGCTCACCTTCAAATGGAGTCTCGCTTATCTTTGTCTCGAACGAAAACGTATTAACCAGTTTTCGCAATACGTCTGAGCCACAATTAGCGTCCAACCTTGCGAAGATAGTGGAAATCTTATGCGGCGATGGAACGTCTGACAAAAAGCCCATACATGCGGGGCACTCTTCCTCGGTAATAGAAAGCAACGCCTTCTCATCTCTTGATATCGACAGCATTTCTTCCGCTGAACCCGATACTCTTATCGCTTCAATCTGCTTTTCCTTGAACGCTGCAATCGCTTTACGTCCCTCTGGTGCGCGCATCGCAAGGAAAGCAAATCGAGACTTGTCGTAAATCGTATCACCGGGGATCATGGTTGCGTCATTAATGGACAGTTTCCCTCTTAACCATTCAAAACAATCCGCTTCCAAGATCGTTTCAGAAAACCGTAAATCCAAGAGATCATCACACATTTTGGTGAGTCTCTGTTCGGCAATTGTCCGTACAATTTCGATATCTTTGTAAGCTTCTACAAACCGGTTTCCCTCTGCATTCAAGACCATATCCATTGTCTCGATGTCAGAGGGTGATTGATTACTTCCGGGTATCAATTCAGTAACTCCATTTGTACGCGCACTTTTTCTTGGCTAACGCAGAGAGCGCAGTAGAAAATAAATGCAAGAACAATTGACCAGAGTACAAATCTCACGGCTACGAAGTTGCCCCGTGAATGGTGCCGGTGCTTGTAATGGTTCTGGAACCTCCACTCAAAAGTGAGATCGCCTTACCCGCAGCACCACCACCGCCGCCAGCGAAAGACCTTCTACAATAAATGCTAAAGTAAGTACTTCCGGATGAACCATTGCTACCGGCAGAACCTAGTGAGCCACCGTTTCCAGTAGCTGATGTAGTTGAGCCGCCCGCACCACTTCCACCGGAGCTACCAGTGACTGTATAGCATTCGGCACACCCCCCTTGTTCATAGTCATCGCTTTGACAAGAATCTGTGCCGCCTTGTCCGCCGCCGCCACCACCTCCGCCAGATATTGTTCCGGAGCCGTTATCTATAGTTGCGGAAACATTTTGCAGACTGATCGCGTGACCGCCCGAACCACCCGAACCACCAGCGCCTGCGCTGCCGCCCCCACCACCAGCACCACCCTCCCCTCGTATAGTGCCGTTGTTTATTAAATTAAGACTTGAGCCGGTCGATAAATTCGCAACAAACGCTGGCGTGCTTGTTGCTGTCGCTTCGATAAGCACACCGCTTTCAACGGTAACATCTACCTCAATCGCGCTTGTGCCATCCCAGCCGAAATTGTTTATGAGGTCGTTTCGAAGGTTGTAGTTTTCCGTATTTGCGGAAATGTTGATGGTGTAACCACCAAGCGCATGAGAATTGATTAAGACAATCATAGAAAGCTTCCTAAGCTTTCTTCCCAAGCAAAGTCACTTTGAGACCCTTACCGGCTACAGATGATCCGACTTGATCTATATCAATGGTAATCTCCGCATCATCCGCTAGCGCAGTATCGGAAATGACCGGAGCGGTTGCCGCTGTTGTCGATGTTTTTTCACTGCTATCGATTGTTATCTTGGTCGAGAGGATCGAGGAGCCGTTCTCATTTATGTCAACCGTTAGAGTCGACCCGGTCGGCGCTGTTGTAACAGACGCCCTAACCCCAGTAAGGGTGAAGGCGTAAGGCATACGGAAAGTTGTCTTTGCCGTTCCGGTGGTTAGGTTGCTTGTCTCGTCGCTTGCCGCAACGACAATTGCCTCAACGATATTTGTGATCTGACTGCCATCAACCGCCGGTATTTTGGCGTTGCCGTCTAACTGCACAATGTTGTTTGCGGATGTTCCCGTGTTTAAAACTGCCGCCGTTCCCAATCCCAAACTGTTTCTTGCGCCCGCCTGTGAATTCGATCCAGTCCCGCCGCTCGCAATGGGCAAGCTTGTAGAAAGGGTCAGCGAATTAGAGGTCAGCGAAGTAGCGGTCAGCGAATTCAATTCTACGTCGTTGAAGATATTGGTTACCGACGCAGAACCGCCGCCGCCATCAGATGAAATGATTGCAGATTTACCATTGGCAATCGTGACGTTCGATCCAGACCCTTGCGAAAAAATTAGATTGCGACTTCCCGCTAGAGAATTTTTGACAATGTAAATTTTCTCGGCGTCATTGGGGCTTATCGTAACTGTCGTGTCGGCTCCAACATCTGAACTGGATGTGAAGATAAGGCTTTTGTTCTGACCTTCTCCGACAGAACCGTTGGCCGTTGTTAGCGTGTGAGTAGAGGCGGATACCGTGATGGTAAGGGAACCGCTCATCGCGCTGTCGATGATGTCGAAGTTATCGTTGAGCGAGTTACCCCAGCTTCCGGACTGTTCGCCCGTTCCCGGTTTCTCAATGCCGCTATTTGTCGTGTAAGTCGAGGCCATGTTTAATTCCTATGCAACCAACTTTTCCCAGTTAGCCGACTGGCTTGTGTCAACCGCATCCCAGACATTCACTTGACTGGTAAATCCGGTCGCAACCACGCCAGATGACGAAACGTTTGCCGCTCCAATGACGGTTGCAGAGCCAACGCTAGGCGTTGCGACAACGCCAGACGGCGTAACGTTTGCCGGTGCCATGACGGTTGTAGAGCCAACGCTGAACGTTGCTGACACACCGGATAGCGTAACGTTGACGCCAGCGCCCTCGATAATCGAGGGAGCGCCGATTGCAGAAGTCGATGAGACTGAGGGCGCAGCTACGCTTGCTACGCCAGTAACAGAAACACTACCAACACTGCCGGTTGCCGATAGTCCCGTTGGAAAGACACTAATCCCCCCCACGACAGCAGCAGCGCCAATAGCAGATGAAGACTCAACGCCGCTTACGGAGACATTGACGCGAATTGACACTATCGCGGAGCCAACGGCAGTGCTGGATGCAACGCCGGTCGGTACGACTTCCGTAAACGACAGGCCCCAGCTACTGGAACCCCAAGCTTCTCGGCCCCAACCGGCGTAAGTCGTCATGAGAAAACTCTAGGCGAGGCGGATGATTGCCGCCGAAGAGTTTGCTGCCGGAAACTGGATCGTAAAGTCGCCACTCGTTGAAGTTTTGTCGGAACCAAAATCCAGAACAGCGACAGACTTATTCGAGGCTGATGAATTGTAAATCAACGCACCCCTTGCCGTGATGGTCGAGCTTGACCATGTCGTGTCAGCAAAATCCGTAAACGCTGTGGTTCCGGAACTAGTCGGACCCACATTTGTTAGCGTGTTACCGCCAGCCGTATAACCCGTTCCCGATACCTCGTTGGATGCCGAGTAGGCAGTCGTCGCCGCCGTTAGCGATGCACTGTTTGTGTACATTGCGATTTTAAAAGTATTCCCACCGCTCGCTGCGAAATTATGCGTTGCCGTCATCAATTCCGTCTTGAACGAGGTGCATAAAGATGAGCCGGTGAAAGCCATTACAAGTTGCTCCTGTTACTCTCGATTGCTTGTTTCATATAGTGCAGCACAACGGACTCAATACGCTCCTTGAAGGCATGCGCTTGTTCCCGCAACGCCGGGTGTGCCGTGTCGCCTATATCAATGATTTGATCCGTCGCACGCTTTGCCCAGTACTCCGGTGGCAGACCCCCATCAGAGGCGACGGCGATAACCTCACCAACATGCGTGGCGTTAAGAATCATGCGACATCCCGCTGTAAGTGACCGCTGCGATAGGAGTCTTGACGATCAAGGCCAGACCCCAGATTAGAAAG
>DPMX01000208.1:3666-9078 GCA_003540955.1 Gammaproteobacteria bacterium | reverse complement strand
TCTTCCCCTTCTTCCCCTTCTTCCTCTTCTTCCTCTAGGCCTTGGGTTGACGCTTCCGTTCGCTGCCCAAAGCCCGTGATTTCTAGGCACGAGCTTCCGTCACATCTATATGCTTGACCTGGCTCCACAGCTCCACTGAAGGTTCCGGAAAAAAGTTCCCATACCCCCCCATAACCCCTAAGCTGAGTACTTCCTTCGAGGTGAGACACTAGTCCGGAAGTACCTCTAATACCAATAGTCGCCACAGGGGTCGTGAGCTGGAAATTTCTCTTATTGGCACGGCCTATCAGCCCAGTGACGAGGCGGATTCCGCCCTCAACCAGGTGAAAGAGACTCTTTTCCGTGCCATCGATGGTCCCGTCGTACACATACTCATCTAGTCGGTAGGTGGTGTTGGGTTGTAATGCAACAAAACCGCCGTCCGTAAAACGGACTTGTGCCCTGCCGTTGGCGGTGCTGATCGAATCGCCACTATCGACGATGTCGCCCCGCGCTAGAGGTCTAGTGATTCCATCTGCCCCAAACCCCTCCACTTGCCCAAAGGAGTAGACAACCTTTCCCGCAATAGCTAGTGCACTGTCACTCACTGATAGCAGTGCGAGCGCCGTAATTAATACTCGTAGATTTCTGAATCTCACTCCGTTGTCACCTCGGTGTCGCATTTCCATAAACCAATGCCCTAAAAATCGAACCTTGCGGTAACCATCAATTCGAACCGATCATAGTCATTTGTGACGATGTTAGAATCGTTGTCGTTATAAATTAAAGTCGGACTCAGACTCAGACGTTTATCAAATTGAAAACGATATCCAGCGTTTAATTCGAAGAAATTATCGCGTCTTCCGACCAAGAACACCGGGTCAGTTCCCTCGTACACACTCCTTTGGTAGGTGAACGTGGAAAACATCGTCTGACGCTCAGATAATTGATAACTTGCACCGACGCGCGTACCGAAAAAGCGACGTCCAAAATGGTCTGCCGTGCCATCAACACGTTCGTCCTCGATACCTACAAAGACGCTCGAATAGAGGATCGGGCTTCCATGGATCTTTGTAAACGCATGACCGAAATTCAGACCTGCCATAGCTCGATTAACATCTCTGATACTTTGCTCGGGATGACGCACAGCAGATGCTTGGAAGAATGCAGATACCTGATCTACCGCGGTCGGGGTGTGTTGCCACTCGGCTGAGACACCCGCAATCTGGCGATCCCCGCGGGCTAATCCGCCACCATCAAGCCTGACCATACTCGCATCGGCCGCGAGGCTAAGTTTATGTTTCTCTTTTTCTAAAATTAGTCCGACACGACCAGCCCCAGATCGCGCACTGAAGTCAGCCTCGTCTAGGGCAAGTCGAGCACCTAACTGTGCGCTTCCAAAGGCACTTAATCCAAGGTCACTGTCAATAGGTTTAGAGGCACTTATACCGAGCCCTAAGTTAGTAATTGAGCTGTTAGCGGTCCCATCTAGCGTAAACGGGAGTCCAGGCGCAATAGGTACCGTTAGGGATTTTTCATCGGTTGCACCGTTGACATTCGTGTCGTATCCAAAGCCTATCTGCAGCCACGGCCTAAGCGTAAAGCGAGTTCTATCGTGAAACAGTTCTATTCCTGTCAGATATCGCTCAATGGTTTGTTTTGCTTCAGGCGGTAAATCATCGATTTCCTTTACTTTTTCAAACTGAACCTTTGCATCATCTGTCTCCCCGAGAGCGAGGTAGGCTCGCGCTAACTCTGCTCGTGCGGGGCCATGATTTGGGAATGCGTCCACGACGCGCTCTAGCGCGAAGAGCGCCTCAACTGTTCTTCCAGAATCTAGAGCAGCTAAACCAAAGACGTAATCGAAAGCCGGCTCACCCTCGAGCTGAGGTTGTAACGATCTGAGTAAGGTAAACGCTTCATCAGCTTTGCCTTCGTCTACTAAAGCTTGCGCCACTGCTATAGGGTTATCGTCCCCCGAGGTATCACAGTAGGCTGAGCAGCAAACAAGCGTGAATATCCCCAGTACTAACGCTTTCGAAATCCATTTGTAGATCGGTGCCCGTATAGTACGGGTACGAATAGGACCGCTCATCTTAACCGCTTAATCTTCATGTTAGAGGCCACTTTACCTGTGGGTCTCTTCTTGCCGTGAAAACAAATGCTCAATGCCCCCTGGGAATTTGCCTATATCCGCCACTCACCGCTTCCGTATTTTAGTCGAAAAATTTATTTCCCGTTGAAAGCGAAGGCAACGAGACATGTTACTTTAAATATACGCCCCCTGGCACCACTTCTACCCCTTGATTCGAATAGCAGTCGCACCAGACCCATCGGCACCAAAACCTATGAGATTTTAGTTCTCTAATTGGTGGCTGCCACCTGCAATTGTCAATTTGCTTGTATTGAGCATGCATTACATTGTAAAAGTAAGCATTGCGTCTAATGACCGTACAACTAAATTATATTAACGCCGCCTATAACCAGACAATCATTTTAGAGACAAAACCATGACCGAATCATCCGCATATATTCCGCCTAAGGTATGGAAACCTAGTGATATTGGAGGCCAATGGGGCAAAATAAACAGACCTGTTGCCGGCGCTACACACGAGAAAGAACTACCGGTTGGGAACCACCCATTTCAGCTGTACTCGTTGGGAACCCCAAATGGGATCAAAGTAACGATTATGCTGGAAGAGCTTCTAGCCCTCGGCCATAGTAATGCAGAGTACGATGCGCATTTGATCAAAATTGGCGATGGCGATCAATTCAGCAGTGGATTTGTCTCTGTCAATCCTAACTCAAAGATACCAGCGCTACTCGATTGCAGTACGTCACCGCCGACCAGAGTATTTGAGTCTGGCGCCATTCTCGTCTATCTCGCTGAAAAGTTTGGTCAATTTATCCCAACTGATGCGATTGAGCGTGCCGAATGCCTGTCCTGGTTGTTCTGGCAGATGGGAAGTGCGCCCTACCTAGGTGGCGGTTTCGGCCATTTCTACGCTTACGCGCCCGAGAAAATCGAATACTGCATTAATCGATTCACCATGGAGGTGAAACGACAACTAGACGTACTAGACCAAAATCTATCCTCCCGGCGTTACCTCTGTGGTGACGAATATAATATCGCTGACATCGCCATCTATTCTTGGTACGGGAATCTGGTTCTCAACAATATCTATGAAGCCGAGGAGTTCCTTGAGGTCGCATCTTATACGCATGTAGTTCGGTGGGCATCTGATATCCAAGCGCGTCCCGCAGTACAGCGCGGGCGCCGAGTTAATAAAACATGGGGACCTGAAGAAGAGCAAGTACCGAATCGCCACGATGCGGCTGATATCGACAAAACGTTCGAATAAGGCCGATTTTAAAGACATCCGAACTAGCTCGCCCGGAAGAAAAATTTCATGGAGCCTAAAGCGACTGTGCTGATAACCACCGTTGACTCAGACGGCCTCGCCGCGAAAATTGCCGAGACGCTGATCTCTGATCGCCTTGCCGCTTGCGTACAAGAGATCCCAGCTAAAAGCCATTATCGCTGGGAAGGAAAGATCCATTTCGATGAAGAGATAATGCTCTTTATAAAAACATCAACAAAAAGGGTAAACAAAGCAATAGCTGCCATTGAGAAACTCCACAGTTACGACGTGCCTGAAATAATTACGCTTCCAGTGCTTACCGGTTCTACTGCATACTTGAATTGGATTGAGAAAGAAACGGATGAGCTCGTTGAGAATATGACTACACTATGACTACACGCTTGAACTGCCCACGTGGCGTGCTCGCCATGACCGATAGGTTAAAGGCAACCGAATTAACTCAGTTCGTCCAGTTACTCGAACGCCTCAATTATGAAAGTTTCTGGATCCCGGAGCTTTTCGGGCGGGAAATTATGGCAAATGCGGCACACCTACTAGCGCATACCGAGCGTCTTGTTATCGCGACGGGGATCGCTAATGTTTATGTCCGCGATCCCCACGCGACGGCACAAGCACGTCAAACACTTGCCGAATTTGCGCAAGGAAGGTTCATATTAGGTTTGGGTGTCTCAAATGTAGGTGTCAATACCGCTCGCGGTCATCGCTGGCAGGCGCCTGCAGTAAAGTTCAATGAATATCTGGATGCAATGGCCGCGGTCGAACCGACGTTACCTCCGCACGAACAGTTGGGGCCCATGCTCCTCGCCGCACACGGACCGGCATTGCAGCGGATCGCCGCAACCCGGGCAGATGGTGTGATGACCTATTTAATGTCGCCAGAACACACTAAAAAATCTCGAGCCCGACTCGGCGAAGATGCCAATTTAACGGTCGTCATCCCCGTGTTGGTAGAATCCGACGAAGCGACCGCTAGAGATTTCTGTCGCAAATCGCTCGCATACTATATTGGGCTTGATTACTACCAGCGCGAATGGCAAACACTCGGATTTAGCAAAGATGATTTTGCGGATGACGGTAGCGATCGCTTGCACGATCATCTCGTCGCATGGGGCACTAGTGAATCGATCGAACAACGCATCGCCGAACACGAAGCAGCTGGTGCAAGTCGTATCGTGTTATGGCCACTCGATACCGGTTTCGGAGACGCCACGGACAGCCCGACGCTCAATGGATTGGCTCCTCGTTAAATCCAGCCGTACAATTCTTGTCTGAATTAGGCCACGAAGGATAATAAATAGCGAGGCAAAGCATCGTCGACTTTACGTGGGGTCATGCCAACACGGGCGGGCAACATGACTGGCCCTTCGAGATGGCGTTACACAAAGGCTTCTTTTCAGACGAAGGCGTCAATCTGCGCATCGAGGTTGTCGCTGGTGGCGAAGCACTAGCTCAAGCAATGGGCCGCGGAGAAATCCAAATCGGCAGGATGGGAAGCCCTCCTTTCTTAACCGCAGTCGGCGCCGGTGTGCTACCAGGTAAAATTGTCGGCAGTAGTGTGATCCATAACCTTGATCACTTCCTGTTCGTTGTCCATCCCGACATTCAACAATTGTCTCAGCTACGGGAAACCACGGTCGGGGTACTATCCCGCGGCAGCTGCGATGGTCATCTGATGCAGTTGGAGCTCCAACGTGCTGGCCTCAATCCAGAGCGAGATGTGGCCTACGAAGAACTGCGGGAAAACTACCTCCGACTGGATGGACTGGCATCAGGCAGGATATCAGCGCAATTATCCCTAGAACCACTCGTATCGATAGGCGAACAACAAGGTGTGCTTCGAATCGTGGAGCCAGTTAGTCGAGTTAAGCCAAGATTTCACTGCGGGCTTTTGGTTGCACGTGAGGATTTTATCGCTGAACAGCCCGTATTATTACGCAAACTTCTGAGGGCCTACCTAAAAAGTGCCCGTTACTGCGTCGCCCACCCCGACGAAACCAAAGCCTTGCTCTGCAAAGCAACGCCGGAATACCAACCAGCCGCTATTGAGCGT
>DPMX01000208.1:0-3372 GCA_003540955.1 Gammaproteobacteria bacterium | reverse complement strand
CCAGCCGCTATTGAGCGAGCTTTGCTGAGGGCGCTCCCTATATGGAACACCTCGGGTTTAATAGACATGGAGGGACTCGGTACTGCCGTCGACACAATGCGTGAACTGGGCGCAATCGATCGACAACTAAACCCTGATAAACTAATTGATTTGAGCGGCCGTCCCTAGTACAGGGTATATTCTTTTAATCATAAATTGACGTACCATGAACACCTGATTCACGCAGTGCCCAATAATCCTCATTAAGCTTCACGGTCACCGGCCCGGGCGCAGTTTGCCGGACTTGCCGCCCGGCGATTTCCCGCACTGCAAGGGCACCCCCGGCGGTACTCGTGGTAAAGACTTCGTCAGCCGTGTAGAGATCGAACGGCGTCATAGCAACCTCCTCGCACTTGTATCCTGCTGCGAGAGCGAGGTCGACAAAGGTCTGTCTGGTCACGCCACGTAGGATCCCGCCGGCCGGCGTATACACGACACGGTTTTTTACCGCGAAGATATTTGACGCCGCCGATTCACTAACGTTGCCAGTATGGTCCAACCAAATCGCATCATCGTACCCAGCACTCAATGCTTCTAATCTCACCAGTTGCGAATGCAACCTGTCCAAGCATTTGTACCGCGGGTCTAGACTGTCAGAAGGGAAACCACGCGTACTCGATATCATCAAACGTATACCTTTTTGCCGAGTATCTTCATCGGCAAGAAAAATATATGGCGCGGCCCAGACGATAATTGTCGCATCGAAGCTTCTCGGATCTGCAACGACCTCTTTGGGCACGCCACGGGTCACAATAAAACGAATCGTGGCATCGTGTAACTCATTTTTTCGGACCGTCTCAACGATAGTTTTTTTCCATTGATCAATCGACCAACCGGGATCGAGACAAGCTGCGAGCATAGAATCAAAAAATCGCTCGATGTGCTCATCCAATTTAAAAATCACGCCCTTCCAAGCAGAAACCACGTCAAAGACCCCGTCCCCCAGTAGAAAACCTTGGTCGAGCGGCGATATCCGGGCAGTACTGAGCGACACGTATTCACCGTTGATGTAGAGAATAGGATCATCATTCATTATTTTGACTCCCAAAATTCAACCGCTGCAAAAAAAGAAAACCATATATAAACCTGACATCGCACACCCGCATTTTCATTTAATCGACTGATAGCAGCATCCAGTAGTGTTGCGTCTATTCAAAGATTCGGCACGATCGTCTCGGCCAGAATTTCCATATGCTCCCGATCATCGAAAACCGGATTAAGCAACACATGCTCAGCGCCCGCCTCGACGACTTTAGCAAGCTCGTCTAGACATTGAGCGGCACTACCCCAGATCGAATCACGTGTCGCCATATCCGCTTTGCCATAACGTAAAGCGAACCACTCTCGCAAACGGTTCCCTGCGCGATTCCGGTCATTATCGATGGCCAGGTACACGCGTTTCGACACGCGAAAGGTCGCCGGATCACGATCTGCAGCATCGAGCTCACGACGCACCACCTCAATTTGCTTGACGAATGCCTCCGTCGAAGACGACCCCGCACCCATCCAGGCATCGCCCAGGCGCACCGCGCGGCGTATACCTACCTCACTGCGAGCACCGAACCAAATCGGTAGATGTGGCAACTGAACGGGCTTCGGATTCATTGAAATCTTCTCGAAATTCCAGAACTCCCCCGATACGTTAGTCTCGTCTTCGCTCCAAAGGGCCTTCATCACGGCGATACCTTCCACAAAGCGTCTCATCCGGCGATCTTTGGAATAACCAAATATCCTCTCATCCACATGGCCGCCTGCCCCGATGCCAACATCCAGCCGACCACCACTCAATTGATCGATCGTCGCCAAAGCCTTCGCGAGCTGGATTGGGTTTCTCAATGTCAACAACATGACCGAGACACCGAGGCGAAGATTTGTCGTCACGGCTGCCGCATGGGACAACAGACTCAACGGCTCAAGCAAGGGGAACTCGCCGAGTATACCCTCCTGCGTCCATGCGCTTTCAAACCCAAGGGTATCCGCACGCTTAAGGAAATCGTGGAGATCCGAGAGATAGGTTGCGTTGTCGTCGATGACTTGGGGGATCGCAATCCCGCAGGGAATATTTCCAGTCAAGATAGTCGCCCTCTTAGTTTCTTAGGTGTAGTTCGTTATAAACAATAGGGTAACGGGCGCGGCCCTTGTGAATCAAACTAGAACTATCGGGTAGAGTGACACGGCACCAGTTATAAGCATCCTACTTCAGCACGGAGAGTTCCAATCGCATCTTAGAGAAAATTTACGAGAGAAAGGGAGTGCGGGCCATTTTAGGCTTTCATCAGTGTATCGACCGCACTCTCAACCACGGTGTCTTTGAAAAAGTCCGGGTTCAACTCTGTTTTGATTTTGACCGGGTTCGCGAACACGAATCTGTAGAATTGCTCTTCGGTTAAAACACCGTCTTCAACCATTTCCCACGCTTCTTGTGCCGCATCACGCATATCGGGTAAATCGAAGTGACTAATATCAGAGCCATAGACAGCATTCAGCTCCGTGCCAAAAATGCTCGCCACTCGATCGAAAGCCCAGCCGATTGAGCGATCATCGCCCTCACAACCAAAATAGAAATTCGGCACAAACAGATCACGAATATCCTCGGCACGCTCGATTTCACATGCCGACCACTCGTCTCGATATTCGACTGGCACGTCGTACCCCCAAAGCAGCGCCGAGCGATCACCATCGTCCAGACGAGTCGCAAGTTCTGCACTGCCATAAAGTTCAAACAGATTTTTCATCGCCGGAAGATCCAAGGCCGCCGGATTACAGTGTTCGATTGTCTCGAGATTGTGCTTTTGCCAATGCCCGTGTAAGTCGTTCAACAAAGTGCAAGCCCAACCCACGCCGCCTTCCAAAAAGGTACATCGAAATTGAGGGTAGCGTCGAGTAACGCCGCCGAAAAATAATGCTTTACACAACGGTTCGGCTGCTGCTGCAAAATGGCCGATATGGTTATACATGAAGTTGGAGATCGATCGTCGACTGCCCCAATTAACGCCAACAGAATGAAACGTTGGGGCGATTTTGAGTTCGATGCATTTCTCCCAAACAGGATCGTAGTCGTACTCACTATCGATACCGAAAAAGTCAAGCCACGTCGCATGTTTTGCCACTTCCGGCGGCGCGCCAGTCGCGGCTGGAATGGGTCGAGTTGCATAGCCTGCTAACATAGCGAACTTCATTCCGAGTTCACCCACCGAATGCTCGAGTTCGGCGATTGCTTCCTCCGGTGTATGCATGGGAATAATGGCAGTGGGTGTAATTCGATCCGAAAATTCCGCATATACTTCCGCATGAAAAGTGTTAAACGCTCGACACGCAACGCTCCGCAATTCG
>DPMX01000287.1:2927-3657 GCA_003540955.1 Gammaproteobacteria bacterium | reverse complement strand
TGCCTGACGTTTAGATGACTTTTGTTTCGCAATAGCAAAACCAATGTGACGATAGTACGGGCAATACCCATTCGATGCTCTAGGACTGGTTGTATTGTATCGTTGCCAACATGCGGGAAATCCGACAAGTGCACCGATTCCGCAGCTTCAATCCCAGTTACATCATTGAGGTTCCTATACATCCATTCCGAGAAAAAAGGTGCTATCGGACTCATTAATTTAGTTATCGAAATAAGACACTCGTAAGTTGTCTGATACGCGCATAGCTTGTCCTGGTCGCTCACACCTTCGTTATTGTTTCGGCCTTTTTTAGCCGCCCAGAACCGGGGGCGCGATCGCCGGATATACCAATTCGATAACTCGTCGACGAATTGTTCCACTGCCCGCGCGGCGCGGGTCGCATCATAACTCCCAAGTGATTCATCCACGATTTTTATCGTCGAATTAAGGCGACTTAAAGCCCATCTGTCGAGCTCTGTACGCTTTGCAAGCGGAATCGGAGTCTCTTGATACTGAAACCCATCGATATTGGCGTAACTTGACATGAACCGATACACATTTTCTAGCGTACTGAAAAACTTATTACGGGTTTCTGTAAGGCCCCTAACGGAAAATTTCATGTTATCCCATGGTGGAGAGTTGCTCAGCATATACCAACGCACTACGTCAGCTCCATGCGCGGCAATAATTTCAAACGGATCTATAGTATTACCTTTCGATTTGGACATTT
>DPMX01000287.1:0-2630 GCA_003540955.1 Gammaproteobacteria bacterium | reverse complement strand
CCTTTCGATTTGGACATTTTTTCACCGACCTCGTCCAACAGTAATCCATTCACCAGACAATTCTTAAACGAAACTTCATCAAACACTGCGGCTGCTATAGCATGCAATGTATAGAACCAACCGCGGGTTTGATCGAGACCTTCACAGATAAAGTCTGCAGGAAAGCTTTTCGTGAAAGCATCTTGATTTTCGAATGGATAATGCCATTGCCCAAACGGCATAGCACCGGAATCAAACCAAACATCAATCACATCAGATACACGCCGCATCATGCCGCCATCTGGAGCTGGCCAAGTGATGTCGTCGACGAACGGCCGGTGTAAGTCAATTTCGTCGTCCGGTGGTAAATTTTCGCCGCATTTTTGGCGTAACTCTGCGATAGATCCAATAAGTTCATAATAGTCGGAACCTTCTTTATCGGAGACCCATATCGGTAGCGGCGTTCCCCAATAGCGCTTGCGGCTCAACGCCCAGTCAATATTATTTTCCAACCAATTACCAAAGCGCCCATCGCGAATCGCATGAGGATACCAGTGGATCGTCTGATTGAGCTCAACTAAACGGTCCTTTATAGCTGTCGTACGGATAAACCAACTTTCGACTGGGTAACTCATTAGTGGCGTGCCTTTTCGCCAATCGTGTGGATAGTTGTGCAGATAGGGTTCCTGGCGGAACAGGAGATTTCTATCCCGCAGATCATGGATAATTGCCTTGTTTGCGTCTTTAAACCATTCACCCGCCACAAGCGGAGTCTGCTCCACGAAACGACCATCCGGTCCCACTGGGTTTAATATTGGTAAGCTTTCGCGCTGCGCAACTTCGTAGTCCTCAGCTCCGAAAGCCGGCGCCTGATGCACAATCCCCGTTCCATCTTCTACTGACACATACTCCGCAGGTACAATACGCCAAGCCTGGGAGGTATCTTCATCGTTCGGCAACTTGAAAAGCGGCTCATAACACGAGCCTACCAATTCGGATCCTTTGAGGCGTTGCGTAATTTCGAACTTGTCCTCGATTACATCAAGCCGATCTTCAGCAAGGACAAGCCGTTCACCAAAACTATCGCCATCGATAATCTTAACCTCTACGTAATCAATATCGGGGCCAACGGCTAAGGCCACATTAGAAATCAAGGTCCACGGCGTGGTAGTCCATGCAAGGAAACTAAGTCTTTTTTTAACGGCCGAACGAAACCGAACATATACACTCGGGTCCGTGATCTCCTTATACCCTAGGCTCACCTCATGTGAGGACAATACAGTTTCACTGCCGGGGCTATACCATTGGATCTTGTAACCTCGATAGAGCAGATCCCGTCGATGAATCTCTTTCACCAACCACCACACGGTCTCAATATATTTCGTATCATAGGTGACGTACGGTTGTTCTAGGTCGACCCAATAACCGATACGTCTCGTTAAATCATCCCAATCTCGCTTATAGCGGGCGACACTAGATTTACAAGCCGCATTAAACTCTGCGATGCCAAATTCTTCGATTTGCTCTCGCCCATCGAACCCCAATTCTTTTTCAACTTCAATTTCGACGGGCAAGCCATGTGTATCCCAACCGGCTTTTCGGTTTACCTTAAAACCTTTTAAGGTTTTATAACGGCAAAATGTATCTTTAATAGTACGACCTAAAACATGGTGGATGCCTGGCTTCCCATTGGCGGTAGGTGGGCCTTCGTAAAAGGTGAAGGGCTCTCCTGAATTCCGGTTTTCGATACAACGCTCGAAAATCTCGTTTTCACTCCACCACCTGAGCAAACACTCTTCAAGCCGCGAAAAGTTAATTCCCTTGGTCTCTGGAAACTGCTTTGTCATCATCATAGCCGGTGCTACAAGCACATGGTGTCCTGGGAAGTCGTAGTTCCGATCACTTTTTTACCAATTCTATTGTGTTGTTGTGAATCGGCTGCCAATGTCTGAATTTTACGTAGGTGAGGCTCGATCCGAATTCCTACCAAGCATTATAACCCAAGGAAACACTCGATGCGTTTAAGAGGCCGGGATATAAACCTCACGTTTATACGGTCGAATTACGCAATCGATTCATTGACACCCAAAAGATTGCCTACTGCTGACGATCCATCGAGATCGCTTCGATCGCGAATTGTCGGATCTGCGTAACCATCGCGTTTAATCCATTACTGCGAGTGGGAGAAAGGTGTTCTTCTAGCTGAATTCGCTTGATGAAATCTGGGGGCGTTGCCACGATCTCCGCCGGCCGTCGACCTGAATAAACCTGAAGTATCAGGGCAATCAGCCCTGATACGATCGCAGAATCGCTGACCGCATTGAAATGTAAGCGCCCGTCTTTGTGTTCCGGGATAATCCAAACTTGGGATTGACATCCTTTTATCCGATTTTCTTCAGTCTTTTGTTGCGGTTTCAGATCGGGAAGCTTCCTTCCTAGGTCAATAATATACTGATATCGATCAGTCCAATCATCAAACAACGAAAATACATCAACAATTTCCGCTTGAGCATCCAGGATCTCACGGGAATCCATCGCTTTTAATATTGGCAATGACATATAACAGCTCTACATACCGACCGAGGCATCCTACCACTCTACGTCCGCCACTCGGTGCCATCTGGACTATCTTGAATCTGAACACCGATTGC
>DPMX01000289.1 GCA_003540955.1 Gammaproteobacteria bacterium | reverse complement strand
GCGGGGGGAAATAAAGTCGTCATTTTTTCCGACGAGCCAGGGTGGCATGGTAAAGCCTTACGAGGTGCGATGGCAGCCCTCAGCATCGAATCGCAGTTTGTGAGTCTATCTCGTTGCGCCTTTGATCTCACGCGAGACCAGCCTAAAATCGTCATTCCAGGATTTCGCCAGCTTCCGGACGCGGCATTTGTTCGCGGCATTGCTGCCGGTAATCTCGAAGAGATTGTTATACGTCTCGATATATTGCACGCTTTGGAAATTCTCGGTGTCCCGGTTTTCAATGATGGTCGGGCGATCGAACGAACCGTTGATAAAGCGATGACTAGCTTTCTACTCCGTCAACATGCCATTCCGACTCCCCGAACGTGGGTTTGTGAATCAGTGCAACACGCCCGATATATTGCTGAAAAAGAACTTACTGGTCATTCAGCGCTGGTGATGAAGCCATTGTTTGGGTCGCAGGGGCAGGGAATCGTGAAAATTTCGAGTGTTGATCAATTGGACGCTCATTTACCGGTGGCGAGCGTCTTTTATTTGCAAGAGTACCTCCATTCAAGGTCTTGTGATTTTCGTGATTGGCGTGTATTTATCATTGATGGTCAAGCTGTTGGGGGGATGCAGCGTCGCTCAAAAAATTGGGTTACGAATCGAGCTCAAGGTGCTGTGTGCGAACCAATTGACCACGATGCCGATTTGTTTAGATTAGCAGCTGCCGCTGCGTCTGCTGTCGACGTCGACTATGCCGGGGTTGATCTAATGCTTGATGCAAGCGGCAATTGGACCGTTGGTGAGGTTAATGGTATCCCGGCTTGGCAGGGTCTCGAGCGAGTTACCGGAAACAATATCACGAGGTGTTTGGTTGACGCATTTGTGACAAAAATTACAAGTGGTCCGGTGTATGCCCAACAGGATAGGATTGCGAACCGTTAAGTCGGCTGAGGTACGTGAGGCGATCCGTTGCGCTTGTCGTTTTGACGTGATTGCAATGAAGCCTGGGAATGTTAGCATCGATTCACCCGGTCACGGGATGACCGCGCACGATTTTCTACTGAGTGCGGCTGCTGTAGCACCCCTTCTGGTGCAAACGGATAAAACTGTAGGCGAATGCGTCTTCGATGCGACTCGGGCCAGCATTGCAGTTGCGAACTGTAATACCAATCTTGGCATTATCTTGCTGGCCGGACCGTTTGCAAGTGCGGCTACTTTAGAGTCTGGCGAATGTGACCTGCGCCGCCGCGTAGCGCGTGTGCTCGAGCAACTTTCGGTAGCGGATTCAAAATGGATTTTTTCAGCGATTCGGCATGCGATCCCTGCGGGGCTAGGTCGCGTCGCGGAACAGGATCTTCACACTGAACCGACCCTGGCATTAAAGGAAGTAATGCGACTTTCCGCGCGACACGATCGGATCGCATATCAATACGCTAACGACTACGAGGACATTTTTGAATTCGGATTACCGCTGCTAAGGGAATATTGCGGTAGATGGGAGTCGTTGGTGTCGGCATCAGTTGGCGTATACTTAGGGATGCTTAGCCGTTACTTAGATTCACATGTTGTGCGCAAGCATGGGACACAGAGAGCACAAGAAATTCGTGCTGTCGCGCGGACGCTGGAAAGCGATTTCAAAGCGTGCGAGAATCCTGCGACGCTCACCGATAGGCTTACACGGTTCGATCGGGAGCTAAAAGAAATTGGGGTTAATCCGGGGACGAGTGCGGATCTCACAGTGGCAACTGTTTTGGCCATGCTGCTGCAACACCTCTAACAGATAATGCAATGTCTGCTCCGTAATGGTTGACGACTTATGCTGGGAAGAACCGTGTAGATAAGACATTCAAGTTCGGAAGGCTACGACAGCAACGCCAATATTCAGGGCGCTTTTCGAAACATAATCGAACTAAGACTACAACAAAAGGAGAAAAACCATGGCGGTTGTTGATCGAGTACTTGTCGGGGAATCACTGGTTGGAGATGGCAACGAGGTTGCACATATTGATCTTGTTATGGGTCCTCGTGGTAGTAGTGCGGAAGCGGCGTTTTGCAATTGTTTGACTAACAACAAAGATGGGTTCAGTAGTTTGTTGGCGGTTGTCGCACCGAACTTAGCCGCTAAACCAAGTACGGTGATGTTTAATAAGGTTACGATTAAAGGCTCGAAGCAAGCGGTGCAAATGTTCGGTCCGGCGCAGCGCGGTGTTGCGATGGCGGTCGCCGACTGTGTCGAAGACGGCACTATTCCTAGTGACGAAGCGGACGATATATTTATTTGTGTTGGGGTATTTATTCATTGGTTGGCAGAGGATGATGAGAAGATTCAGGATTACAATTATCAAGCGGTCAAAGAGTCGATACAACGCGCGGTAGCGCGCGAGCCGAAAGCTTCTGATGTCGTTGCGCAAAAGGATGCTGCGGCACATCCATTTGCCGCGCATAACTAGCCTAGTTTATTGCGAGAAATCGCTAGGTGTCCCAGCATTTAGGCTATTTTTAGCACAATCGTTCTAGATCAGAACGGCGGAGTTTGCCATTGTGCAGTGCCGTTGCCACAAGCGCATGGTTAACCCCATTGGCCTTTAGATCGATCAAATCATCGATATCTCGGATTCCCCCGGCAGCCACGATGTCGAGGCCAGCACGTTTTGCACCAAGGTTGCGAATCCGCTCAAGGTTTGGGCCGCCGGTTTGTCCAACGCGTGTCAAATCCATGGATATAATTGTGTCTGGCCATAGATATGGCTTGTGTACAATACCGCTCGATCCGAGTTCAAAGCCATCTTTTTGATCTAAAGAAAGAATGTGCCCATCCAACTGTGGGTTCTGACAAAGTACAATATAGGCATTTAACGAATGCAGCTACTCGCTGCCAATGACGATGCGGATGTTGGTAGTGTCGCTATAGGGAAGAAGGTCTTTTACATCGCGGAAACCAGCATCTATCCAATATTCGATAGCAGGGGAACTGTGTGCA
>DPMX01000322.1 GCA_003540955.1 Gammaproteobacteria bacterium | reverse complement strand
GCTCGCGTTGAAGATAAGGAACAGATGCGCGAGATCGTGGAGCTTGCAACCAAGTTCCTCATATGCGGCACGCTTGAAGCCGATGTACCTTATGAACGTGTGGCACACATCCGCCAGAAAAATCGCCGCCTTGGTCTAGGTATCATGGCAATGCATGAGTGGCTGTTGCAGAGGGGCAGCGGGTACGAGGTGACAGACGATCTACACGACTGGCTCGGCATCTACAAAACAGTTTCTCGTAAGACCGCCGATGAATTTGCGGACAGCTTATCCATCAGCCGCCCGGTCAAGGTCCGCGCTATCGCTCCGACTGGCACGATAGGCATCCTCGCCGGGCCTACTACCACCGGTATCGAGCCGATCTACGCCACCGCTTTCAAGAGGCGGTATCTCAAGAACAAACGTTGGCACTACCAATATGTGGTGGACGCAGCCGCTGACTCGATCATCGAACAGACCGGGTGCGATCCGGAGAGCATCGACACTGCACTGTCTATGAGCCATGACCCAGAGCGAAGGATAAAATTTCAAGCGGACGTTCAAGACTACGTCGATCATTCGATCTCTTCGACTTGCAACCTCCCGGCGTGGGGGAGCGAGACAAACAATGAGGATCGTGTCGAAGAATTTTCGGGGATCGTGGCGAAGTATGCGCCTCGCTTACGAGGCATGACCTTTTACGCTGATGGTAGTCGAGGCGGTCAGCCGTTGACTGCCGTTCCCTATGGCATGGCAGTCAGCGAGCTAGGAAATGAGTATGAAGAATCGCTGGAGAACATTGACCCGTGCCGGGATGGCGTGTGCGGGATTTAATCACTTTCTGGTGGAGTGATGTTTAACTCTTCGCACACATTTTTGTAGAGCATTCCGACCATTCTTAAATGCTCTCGCTGGAGTAAGTCGGTTGCGCCAATTAGAAACGAGCGACCGTCATCCGGGTCTTCTGTTTTATGTAGGTAGCCCCTTGCACACGCACTTTGGATTATTTTGCTGGTCTTGGTGGCATGACAGAAGACCGCCATCTTCCCGTGGATACGGCTCAAAGGTTGGGCCGCTCCAAAATCATGCCCGATTATAATGGTCAGTAATGCGTTATGTGCGTAGCTTTCCGAGAAGAAACGCATAGGCGTTTCGTCTGTTCGCGCCTTAACTAAGATTTTGTATCGGTTATTCGCCCGCTTCGTTGCTTTCTCTCTTTTGTTCATCGCACCCTCCATAAATAGAAGGTATTACGTTGACCGATGACAGACAATAATAATCTTAGAGAATAAAAATTTATTTTTTTATAATAATTGTACTGTAATTCCCAACTTATGAGGGTTCGCTCTCATTTTTTGTTAGCCGCAAACACCTAAAACGTAACCAAGGTGTACAAAGGTGTGTCATGTGTACGTCTTTTGTACACAATGTGCATACCAGCCCGATAGACACACCCCTTTCACCAACACAATAATTGTGGAGATAGAGTCCAGATATTAAATGTCTCCCTCCCATGCGAGCGAGACGAGTGAGTCGGCCACCTTCACGATGGTGCCATTTTCCTCAAGCTCCTTGGTCTTTCGAATCATTTTTTCAGCGGCCTTGATCGTGTTTATCACAGCACCAAGGCGCTCCAAATCCTTGTTGTGTCGCTTTTCTAATATGCGGTCGTAAAGCTGCGACCGCCCAAGCCGTGTAAATACATAACCCTTTCGAGTCTCTGATTTCCTAAGTAAACCAAGCTCCTCGCCATAATCAAAGACCCCGCGCACCGTGCCAGCAGAGATCGAGAGACGCGCCTCGGACTCGTCGCAGCCCGCCGGAACGTATTCTCCTTTCGCCGCCCACTCTTGAATCTCCCGCACGGAACAGAAGCCATTGCTGGCGGTTCGCGAAATAATCATATGGGTTACGCGATAATACTTTTCGCTTTTGTTCGACCATCGTGAGAATTCCGTGTCCGGGTACAAGTCCTCGGTAAGCGATAAGAAAGCGTCCGCGTAAACTTTTACGAGCAGCATCCTATTACGCCAGATTAAGGAGCTAACATCCGGGTCAAACTCGACGCCGATGTCATTCCAGATACGCTTTCGCGCAGCCATACGGTCGGCCATGGCGTTAGCTCGAGTCGTTAAATCTCCTCCCCCGTCATTCGCATCAAATTCTTTCAAGTTTTCGTCACCTATTTTTTCTCCAACGATGTGTAACCGTTTGTCATCACTCATCATTTACTCCTCATTTTGATGGGTATTTTACATATTAAATTACGATTTAAAAAACTACTTTTTTATTTCCGACTCGGTCATCAGAATGTCAATCATCGATTCATTTCGGAGGACGAAATAATGAAAGGACATAAAATGACCCTTCGCCGGATAGCACCCTTCCTCGTCTGGTGGCACCGGCACGACAAAGAAATGTGCTTCGATCAAGCCGCGCTCGAATACGGATTACTGCCTTCTCAGATCGAGCGTATGCATGACGACATGATTAAGGTAGGCATCCTCGATGCGTGAGTACCGCCTAGAAAAAGGATGGCGTACCCGCTTCAAATCCGCCGGTCCACTCAGCCAAGCAGAGGCGTTCATCGATCTGATCGAGAACGCTGACGAGTTCGGGATCATCGACAAGACGGTGCGCGAACTAGCAACCAGTTGGAGATGGTCAAAGTCCACCGTCCAAGATTTCCTTTGCGCCCTTAAAAAGGAGGAATTATTGGCGTCTCGGACAAATTCCGGACAGATTAAACTAGTAGCGCCAATGACTTATGTGGTAGCGCCCGGACAAAATCCGGAAAAAGTGCCCTATATAGGTAATACTTTAACCAATAGTAAGACTTCTATTGGTAAACCAATAGAGCAAGAGTCATGCCAGAAATATCGTTGGGCTGGCGCTGTTATTAAGCTCAACGAAACCGACTACCAAAAATTTCAGACGCGATATCACGCAATCGAAGACCTCGATGGTTTGCTTGCCACTATCGATGACGAGTTCGCTGGCAATCCTAAAAAAAACAATCAGTGGTTCTATGTGCTTGGGAAAAAGCTGAACTACCAACATCAGAATGCTCTTGAGCGCAAGCGGAACACCGCCTCAAGGCAGTCATCCATGGCGAAGATCGACAAATGGCAACCGGTTTGACCGTGCGCGATCTGCTTCGCGCAGAGGGAATCGAACTGCGATACGCAACGGAAGGGAATCACAAAACGAAATGTCCGCAATGCCACGAAACGAAACGAAAGAACCGCACCTACGATTTGAGTGTGAGGGTTGATGATGATGGCATCCTCTTCAACTGCCACCGTTGCGGATGGAGCGGCGGTCGATTTACAAACCGAAGCTTATCTGCGCAATCGCGGTCTCGATCCCAGCATCGCTGCAAGCCACGGCGTAAGTGGTACTGATGGCGTCATCAGTTTTGCCTACGTTTGCGATGGCGCTTTGGTGAACGAGAAACACCGGTCGCTTGCTGATGGTAGGTGGTGGCAGCGAGGCGGTGGCGAGAAGACGTTTTGGAATATCGACTCGATTAAAGCGGAGGGTTGCGCTGACTTTCCCATCGTCATCACAGAAGGCGAGTTCGACTCCCTCGCTGCCTTGCAAGCTGGCTGGCCGCGAACCATGTCATGTCCGGACGGCGCACCCTCTCATTCGATCCCGCTCGATACCGAAGGTCGCAAATACGATTACGTTCACGATGCGCTCGATCTTCTCGACGGCGAAAAAGATATCGTGTTGGCGGTCGATAACGATGGGCCGGGGCATGCATTACTGG
>DPMX01000362.1 GCA_003540955.1 Gammaproteobacteria bacterium | reverse complement strand
TTTGACCGGTAGAAATATCTACCACGCGGATAAAAGTGGCTGGTTGCAAAAGCTTAAACTGATCGGCGGCGATACGAGGTTGATGAGTACTTTCCCTTAGGACACGGAGCGGCTGCATAACGGCCAAAATTGGTACCAGTGTCTGCACTGGAATCTCGATTCGCATTGCTTTAATTGCTGTCCGTATTTGTCGGCGGTGCGGGCGACTTTATCGGCAACCTTCAGTAACTTTGGTTTCTTTTTATAACTCCCTCGTTTATAGCCGCCCCGGCCTTCGTGATATGCAAGATAAAGCTCGCGCGTATTCCATTTCGATAGGCCAAGTTGTTTATTGCTTTTGTGGTTATACCAGCCGATAAAATCGAGGGCATCCTCCATGTCACTTCGGCTACGAAATAGGCTGCCACGTTCTGCTTCGTATTCTTCCCACACTGGATCTTGAGCTTGTGCGTATCCGGTCGCAGAAGATGGCCGACCAAGAGGTACAAATAAAAACCACTTGAATGCGGGCTTCGCGTTCTCTTTGTAACTTGATTCGTGGCGTACAAACGCCATTAGAATTTGCGGTGGGGTGCCCCAGGTTTGTGCCGATTGCCGTGCATAGTCGTACCATGTCGGGTGTTGATCGAACACAGAGCAGATGTTGTGCTGCTGCCGAGGTGGTGTTGTAACGCAGCCAAAGCCAAGGCATAGGGTTATTAACAGCCCGATCAAAGTGGGGGTATTTCTTAGAGCGAAATGGGACATAAAATTTTATCTTGCCATCAAAATAGACGCCGACCGACCGAAGCTTGGCACTGAATCGACTCAACGTTTCGATCATTCCCATTAGGGTACTTAAGTTGTAGTTTGGACATTTCACGAAGTACCCATAATTGGATGATTAGTGAATTTTATTGATCGCCAGCTCGGCTTGTATTAGAGATCGGTCAATTCGAAGACGTAGCTCGCTGAGGTCAAGCCCTTCCGTACTTTTTTTCCCAGCTACGTAGCGCGCGTAAACACCATGGATGATCATTGCACTCTTCCACCAGTTAAAACCGGTGTAAAAATTTAGGTTTGTTAAGTCACGACCGGTGCGAGAGGCGTACCGCTCAGCCAAGCTCTCCCGACTCGGCATACCCTCTATGGCGCTACCCATGTTTGATCTTACGGGATTCGGGTCATTTGGCAGTGTCCATTGATTAAGGGCGTAGGCCAGATCTGCTAGTGGATCACCTAAAGTCGATATCTCCCAGTCTAAGACTGCCGCCACCAGGCTTTGTTCATTTACTAAACAATTATGTAGTCCATAGTCACCATGGACAACGCGCGCTGGGCCTTGGTCGGGTATATTCGCTTTGAGAAATTGTTGTAGGTCGTGTGCACGGGGATCGTCGTAGGCCGCGTCCACTGAAGATGATGTCCAAGATCGGTACCAGGTTTTGAGTTGACGGCTAATGTAGTTTTCTTTTTTACCCAGATTACCTAAGCCAATTTCGTCGGGATTGAGTGCGTGTAGTTCGGCCAATACATCGAAAAAGGACCACGCGAGTTTCTGGCGCTCATCGGTTGGCACCCATGCTTTGGTATCATCCGCCGTGTATAGCGCTTTACCTTTTACGTGGCTCATGACATAGAAATGTGCGCCAGTGATGTCTGGGTCATCACAAAACCCCAGAGCGTTTGCAACCGGGACTTTGGTCGGTCCAAGTGCGGAGATTATCGCCCACTCACGACTCATGTCATGTGCCTTGGGAAGTAGCTCACCTTGTGGAGGTCTACGGATGACTGCGAGCTTGGCGTGCCTATCTTGAATCAAATAGGTGAGATTGGAATGGCCCCCTTCGAGACGAGTCCAAACGAGAGGTGGCGACAACGACGGTATATTCTTCTCGATCCATGTTTCAACAGCACCGACGTTATAACCTTCTGGATCAACCTTATCGGACATAAACGGCCCCCTTGCCTTACGTATTCTAGCCGTCACATCTTAACCCCAAATTGTGAGTTCACCGTAACCGAAAGTTAAAAATCAATTGGCCGTTTAATCGCTAGATAACTCTGCTAAGATTTGTCGGAGAAGCAGGTACTAGAGTTTTGGTTCCGTAATTCGAGCGAAAGCGATGTAGGACTAAAAACCGAAATGATACCCAGCTTAGGAGGGATTTTCTGATGGGTTCTATCGATGAATCGGATGTTATAGCGGTTTACGATCAATGGCGGACGGCGTTTCAAGCAGTCGATGGGGACGCGATGAAACGCCTTTTTGACCAGGGTTCCGACGGGCTCATCTATCAATCGGAAGAAAACGCAGATCCGATGTACACCTGGGCTGAAATCGACGCCTACTGGTCGGGTGCGCCAGAGATCGTGGATAGGATTCCAGAGTGGCGTGAATTGGGCCGCAAGATCGCTATCTTGGACGATACCGCGTTCGTCTATGCAAAGTTACAAACACACCTTGAGATCATTGGCGCGAAACGTCCGTTGCTAGGTGAACTGCGAGTAAGCATCGGGTTGCATCGCAAGGATAGTGATTGGAAGATCGTTCACTATCACGAATCGCGGCATGTCGACTTGACATTTTTGTTTGAGGATTAAGTTTGTCGACTTATTTACTGGGAGAGCTGAAATGCGTTTTGGAATGATCAGCGAGGCTTGTGTATCAAAGGGCATGCCCTACAGTGTGCGTTACCAAGAAGTGATAAAGGAGGCGATCTTTGCCGAAGAAATGGGCTTGGAGTTCTTTGGTTCATCAGAGCAGCACTTTATCCCCTCGGGGTATACCATATCTGCTCCGGAGGTGTTGTATGGAGCTATTGCGGCGTTAACGTCGACGATCAAGCTGCGCCACATGTCTGTTGTTGCGTTGAAGTTCAATCATCCGATTCGGATTGCGGAACGATTGGCCACTCTTGACATCATATCGCGCGGTAGAGTCGAGTTTGGCACCGCACGTTCGAACAACATTCAATACTTAAATACGTTTGGGGTCGACCCGACAACGACGCGTAAAGAGTGGCGCGAGACATTGGAAGCGACGTTAAGGGCTCTTATGGAATCACCCTTCGAATTTCATGGCGACCACTACGACTTTGAACCGGTCGACGTCGTGCCGAAGCTATATCGCCACCAGTGTCCGCCGGTTTTTGTCTCGGCGTCAAGTCACCAGACACACCACAACGCTGGCCTCCTCGGTATAGGCGCGATGACCTTCGATAATTGGTTTGGCTGGGAATACGTCGAAGAATGTGTCACCGAGTACCGCAAGGGTCTTAAAAAAGCGCAGCCCATCGGCGGCCTATACGAAATCAATCCCGTATCGTCCTTGCTGACATTTCCCGCGCATTGCGGCGTAAGCAAAGAACAAGCTATCTCTGAGTCGCGGACCACAGTCTTAGGCCTATTTAACGGCGTCGGCAAGCTTTATTTGGAAATGGCGCGGGGCGAGGCGGCCGCTGGTGGCAGTGGCTACTCCTATCTTCATCGAATGGAAGACCTAGATGAGCACAAAAATGATATCGAATACATGATCGACAAAAGCCCGACGTTGATCATTGGAGACCCGGACCAATGTATCGAACGCTGCAAACAACTGGAGAAGATGGGTATCGACGAGGTGATTTTAAAAATTGACGGTTACGGTCACGAAGTAAATCTCCGTAGTATCGAAATGTTCGGGAAATATGTGATCCCAGAATTCAACCATCCGCAAGCAATTCCAGACAATGACTGGGAGTCACTTGGGGTCGAAATGGAGCGTTTCCAGCTATAGAGTTTTTGTGTTCTTTGATTGAATTTGCAGTTATTGCTTTTCCCAACAACAAATAAACAAGGAGCCTACTGCCATGTCCAGTAACGCAGATGTCCTCGAAAGTATTTCTCTGAATAACAAAAAGCTTTGCGCAGCACTCGCTAATGGGGACGCCGCCGCCGCCGCCGC
>DPMX01000244.1:5011-5166 GCA_003540955.1 Gammaproteobacteria bacterium | reverse complement strand
GACAAAGTATCTCCGAGTGGCGGGACCAAAGCCAGGAGGATGAGAAGGAACGCAAAGCACAAGAGTTTGATCTTAACTATGTAACCTTAGATGGCAACATTGCGTGCATGGTGAACGGTGCCGGCCTTGCCATGGCCACTATGGACATCATTAAA
>DPMX01000244.1:0-4712 GCA_003540955.1 Gammaproteobacteria bacterium | reverse complement strand
GGCCACTATGGACATCATTAAACTGAGCGGTGGCGAGCCGGCTAACTTTCTTGACGTCGGTGGTGGTGCGACTGCGAAACGCGTGGCGGAAGCATTCAAGATCATCATCTCCGATCCGAATGTGGAAGCAATACTCGTGAATATTTTCGGTGGTATTGTCCGCTGTGACCTCATCGCCGAAGGAATTATTGAAGCGGTCCAAGAAGTTGGCGTAGATGTACCAGTCGTCGTCCGGCTTGAGGGAACCAAAGTCAAGGAAGGGAAAACTTTACTCTCGGATAGTGGCCTTGCGATTACCAGCGCGGAGAATCTTACCGATGCAGCCACAAAAGTCGTAGCCTCAGTAGGAGGGACACACTAATGTCGGTTCTGGTCGATAAACATACGCGAGTCATCGTTCAGGGTTTCACCGGGAAACAAGGCACTTTTCACACGGAGCAAGCCATCGCCTACGGAACTCAAGTGGTAGGTGGAATAACGCCCGGGCGTGGCGGCTCCACTCACCTTAACCTTCCGATATTCGATACTGTTAACGAAGCCGTCGCAAAAACTGGTGCGACAGCCAGCATGATATTCGTCCCGCCTCCCTTTGCCGCTGACGCTATCGTCGAAGCGGCAACTTCTGCTATTAAGGTCATCGCTTGTATTACTGAAGGGATTCCCGTCCTCGATATGGTAAAAGTTAAGGCAAGCCTTCAAAACTTAACGGGAACCTACCTAATCGGACCAAACTGCCCGGGAGTAATAACACCAGGAGAGTGCAAGATGGGCATCATGCCTGGCGCGATACACCAACCAGGTCAGATCGGGATCGTATCGCGTTCTGGGACATTGACCTACGAAGCCGTGCACCAAACAACTCAAGTCGGTCTCGGTCAAACAACGTGTATTGGCATAGGCGGCGATCCAATCCAAGGAATGAATTTCATAGACTGTCTAGAGCTTTTTCAGGCTGACGAAGCTACGAAGGGAATAATTATGGTCGGTGAAATAGGTGGGTCTGCCGAGGAAGAAGCAGCGGCATATATTTCGGAACACGTAACCAAGCCGGTAGTAGGATACATTGCCGGCGTAACTGCCCCACCAGGTAAAAGAATGGGCCACGCCGGCGCCATAATTTCCGGTGGCAAAGGAACCGCCGATGACAAATTTGCTGCCCTAAAAGCAGCAGGAGTCCATACCGTAGACTCACCAGCAGAACTCGGCTCGGCGATGAAAGCCGTACTTTAGAGCCGCGCTAGGGTGCGGAAGAATGGCTAGCGCGCAGGTACGTCTTGGACTTGCCCAACTCAATTTTTGCGTCGGTGACATAGGCGGAAACACCAAAAAAATTCTTGAGGCAGTTGCCCGAGCACGAAACAAGGATCGTGTAGACCTGATTGCGTTCCCTGAGCTGGCTATCACCGGCTATCCGCCCGAGGATCTATTATTCCGACCGGAACTCCACCGGCGTGTCGAGCACGCATTGAGCTCAATTACAGCCGCCTCAAGCGGAATAATGGTCGCTGTAGGCCACCCAGAAAGCCATTCGGGAAATATCTTTAATACCTGCTCAATTCTTGGTGATGGTCGCCTCATCGCTCGCTACCGTAAACAGCGATTACCCAATTACGCCGTATTCGACGAGAAGCGATATTTTTCAGCTGGCACGGATTGTTGCATCGTAGACATTGGGACAATACGCACATCAATCAGCATATGTGAAGACATATGGGAACCACAAGTTGCAACTGCGGCGCGCGAGGCGGGTGCCGAGATGATTCTAAATTTGAATGCGTCGCCCTACCGAATCGGGAAACGTGCAGCTCGATTATCGGCCCTGCAGGCTGCGACTTCTGCTTCAGAACTACCAATCGTCTACGTCAATTTGTGTGGCGGCCAGGACGAACTCGTATTCGATGGCGGCTCCCTGGTCGTAGATGCCTCGGGAAAAGCCGCCATAAATGTACAAGAGTTCGCTGAGACGGTCGCAATCGTCGATATCAAACGAACGAAGACTGGACTCGCTTTCAGGGGCCAAAATGATAAATTAACGAAAGACGCCGAAAATGTTTACAAGGCACTAGTGCTTGGCGTTCGCGATTACGTGGCGAAAAATAATTTTCCTGGTGCGGTAATAGGGCTGTCCGGTGGCATCGACTCAGCCCTGACCTTGGCAATTGCAGTGGACGCTATTGGTCCGGAAAGAGTTCGTGCAATATCAATGCCGTCTCGCTACACCGCACAAATGAGCATAGACGATGCGCTGGAGCAAGCCCAACGTCACGGCTGCAGGTGCGATGTAGTTTCAATAGAGCAACCATTTACTGCTTTCGGGTCAGCGCTGGCCAAAATCTTTCAAAAAACAGACAAGGACATCAGCGAAGAGAATATACAAGCGCGATGTCGCGGCCTTATTTTAATGGCAGTATCGAATAAATTTGGCCAGGTCGTACTGGCTACCGGAAATAAAAGTGAAATGTCAGTTGGTTATGCCACATTGTATGGAGATATGGCCGGCGGTTTTGCGCCACTCAAAGACGTACCCAAAACTCTCGTCTACGAGCTTTCCAAATGGCGAAACCAGCGATCAGAGGTCATCCCAACCCGCGTCATCAATCGACCTCCAACAGCCGAACTCGCGCCAGATCAACGGGACATAGACAATTTGCCCGCCTACGACATCCTCGACCCCATACTCGAGGAATACATCGAAAACGATCTAACTCCCATCCAAATCGCGAAAAAAGGTTTTTCCCTTAATACAGTCCAACGGGTCGCAAAAATGGTAGATCGAAATGAATTCAAACGCCGACAAGCAGCGCCGGGCGTACGCATAAGTAAACGTTCTTTTGGGCGCGATCGGCGCTTCCCAATTACTTCACGCTACCAAGAACAGACCACCGTTCCCGGCAGCAGCGAAGATTAGCACTACCGAACCGTAGTTTTGTTCACTTCCAAGATACCAGGGTGATCGGGATAATTAAGTTCAAGTACGCGCAATGCATCGTCTGACAACTTATTCATTTCCAAAACCTTGTAAGATTTAGCTAGAAGCGTCAAAGCTTCCGGCATTGCCGGGGTCTGTTGGTAATTTTCGACTACATTTCGCGCGCGATTAGCCGCAGCGACAAATGCACCACGGCGCATATAGAAAGTCGCTACATTGACTTCGTGTTGCGCCAATATGTTCCGAAGGTAGCGCATTCTAAGCTCGGCATCATCAACATATCGACTACCAGGAAACTCTTGAAGGAGCTTCGAAAAATCTTTAAACGAATTAAGTGCTGCTCCAGGGTCTCTTTGAGAAGGATCCCGCCCGATTATGCGTGCAGTCAGACCACGTCCAACATTAAAATTAGTCAACCCGCGCAAATAATATGCGTAATCAGTGTGAACGTGTGTTGGGTTTAGTTGTAAAAACCGATCAATGGCAGCAAGCGCAGAAGTCGGATCCTCGTTTTTAAAATGGCAATAACCCAACTCAAGTTGTGCTTGAGCGGCGTAAGGCCCAAAGGGGTACCGCGTTTGTAACCGCTCGTAATGATCGATCGATGCTCTACAATCCCCACTCGCTAGCGCATCTTTAGCCGCTTGATACAATCTCTCTTCAGGCCAGTTTTCTGGTAGTTCATTTTCGTCTCTGGGGAATAACCCACAACCACTAACGATGATAAGGATGACGAGCGTAATCACATATACCCTTAAGGATCTCCACCTATGGGGAGACCATATTGGCACGGGTGTCGACTTAAATAGTATTTTATCCATAGGATCCAAATGTCATGAATTCCGGCTATTGTATGACTAAGTATTTACGTGCGCCAAACATCAGCATGTAAACCTCAACGTCTAGAGTGTAACTAATGATTAAAATTCGTCATCACGAAGTGGAAGTCACCGAGGCGGAAGCGGGACTGCGTTTGGATAAAGCGCTTTCAAAGATTTTCAGTGATTACTCTCGGTCGATAATAAAGGGATGGATCGATGCTGGTCGAGTCAAGCTAAATTCCAACCCATGCCGTCCTAGAGATATAGTCACATCTGGAGATACGGTCCACCTCACAGCCGTGCTTGAAGGAACTACGGGTTTAGCACCGGAAGTCGTTGACTTTAATGTCGTACATATTGATGAGGCATGCATTGTCGTCGACAAACCCGCCGGTTGTGTGGTCCACCCAGGTGCCGGAAACTCAGCTCACACACTCGTCAATGGTTTGCTTTACCGCTATCCTGAATTAACGTCACTTCCGCGGGCGGGGCTCGTCCATCGACTAGATAAAAATACCTCTGGCTTGCTTATCGTCGCTCGCACAGGCCAAGCGTATCAGCGGCTTGTTCAAGCAATGGCGGCGCGTGAGATCAAGCGCGTGTATAGCGCCCTCTGCAATGGGCGATTTGTCTCTGGTGGAACGATCAACGAAGCAGTTGGCCGAGACCCAAAAAATCGGACACGTATGAAAGTGCGTAGCGATGGCCGAGAGGCGATAACACACTACCGAGTCGCAACAAGATTCCGAGCGCATACTCATCTTGAAGTGAGTCTCGAAACGGGCCGCACGCATCAAATCCGGGTCCATCTATCGCACTTGGGGCATCCAGTTGTTGGCGATAGAAAATATGGCTCGCGTTTGCTCCTGCCTCCAACTCCGGATTCTCGTCTAGACCTTTGCTTGCGCGGTTTTACCCGGCAGGCCCTGCATGCACAACGCTTAGAATTCAAACATCCGACA
>DPMX01000243.1:11855-12397 GCA_003540955.1 Gammaproteobacteria bacterium | reverse complement strand
CCCGCCACTCGGAGATACTTTGTCGATATAATGCGTTGTCATCGACATTAATCTTGCCATCTAGTGCCGCTAGCGACCCATCGCCTAGGATCGCCAGCGGGTTGATCTCAACTAGACTGAGATCTTTTTCGATGAATAACTTGTACAATCCATGCAAGATGACGCTAAGTTGTTTCCGTTGAGCGTGGTCGAGTTCGAGCGCAAACCCCATGTGACGGCATTGGTAATCCTGTAGCCCAAGAACAGGGTTAACCGTAATCGTGATGATTTTTTCGGGTGTCGTTGCAGCTACTTCTTCGATATCCATACCACCCGCTAGGGAGCCCATGAAAGCGACTTGGTGATTGGTGCGATCGATGATCGCACCTAGGTATAGTTCATGTGCAATGTCTGCAGCGCAATCGACCAATACAACGTTAATTGGCTGTCCCTTCGGTGCGGATTGCTTTGTTACGAGCTGGGTGCCCAGTAACGAGCGCGCGGCTTTTTCGACTTCGTCGAGGTTTTTCGAAAACCTTACGCCTCCGGCTTTGCCGCGGCCG
>DPMX01000243.1:0-11553 GCA_003540955.1 Gammaproteobacteria bacterium | reverse complement strand
CTCCGGCTTTGCCGCGGCCGCCGGCATGAACTTGTGCCTTGACTAGCCATGCTTCACCACCCAGAGCTTTGGCGCTCGCAACAGCGTCTTGAGGTGAGTGAGCCGGTTCGCCGGGTAAAATCGGAATGCCGTAGTCACGAAACAGCGACTTCGCTTGATACTCATGGAGATTCATTTCTTCACCTAAAACTCAATCATGTAAATAATAAATGCCTAATTCGACAGTAACTGCCGATTGTGTTGCACGTCAAAAGAAGGCCTCTCCGTTATATGCGGGCATTGGTATCGTCGATCCTTAGAATTCCAATGTTTAAGGCTATCGATTTTGACCTATTCCCGCATCGAGTCTATCCCCAAAAATCGGTCCATCGATTTTTGGCGTGCAATACGGGCAAGCTCACCAGAATCGAATGGACGATACGTTCTCGCGGTGAGACTATAGCGAATAACCGTACCTGATTGGAAGAAATAGAAATATTTGGACTTCGTTTAACAAAGCTCTCAGTCTATGCTTGCGCTACGTTTGTTAATCATCTCGATTGTTGTGTGGATTGCGTTTCGCCTCCTGAGGCATGCCATAAGCAAAAAATCAACTAGAAAGAATGGCGATTTTCGGGGGAAAATGGTTATATGCTCTGTTTGTGGAGTGTACCTTCCCGAACATGACGCGACTTCCTCCGGTGACGGTAAATTCCGTTGCGATCGACATTAGAACAGGAGACTACTGTATACGCAGCTCCTGCGCCTGCGCTTTGGGTGGAATCTGCAGCAGACCCACTATCGATTCAATGCGCTCTATGAGCGGCTCCACTACGTCTGGCAATAGATCAAGGCAAAAGCTACGCAATAAGACTCTACATTAGGGAACCGAAAGTTCAGTAGAAAGTAAAAATGAAAAAACTCCAGCAGGGTTTGACGTTAATAAAAATGATGTTTTTGATCGCGGTTGTTGGTGTTTCAGTCGCGTTTGTAATACCTGCTTGGGAGGATCACGAGGAAGGGAAAAAAGTCATGGAAGCCCCCCAGGTTGAGAAATCAATCGCCGCGCAACCCCTTGAGTAGTTCTGGATTCGCATCCAGCTACAGAGTAGCCCTTTACCGCGGTTGCATTTATGAACCAATCGCTACCTACTACTCCTTCAAGTATTTTTGAAGCTTGCACACCCTTTTTCTCGGCTTAATGTGCAACGCTAGAATTAACCGGTGTCGATAGACTAAGGGAAATATTCTGCGGTTTGCCCGGATGTGCGCCGTTCGCCGCGATCGTGTTCGAAATTTGTGGTTTTAATTTGATGCCACCAAGCTTTATTGTCGATGTACCAACGAACCGTTCGTTCCAGTGCCGACGGCCAACTCGAGCGACTTGGGGCCCAACCAAGTTCTGTTTCTATTTTGCTGGCGTCGATGGCGTACCGCAGATCATGGCCGAGACGGTCAGGCACTTGATCAATCATGTCAGGTTGGATTTCCATAATATTCAAGATGGCCCGTGCCAAGTCAAGGTTGCTTTGCTCGTTGCCCCCACCAATATTGTAGATCTCTCCAGGTCGTCCTCGTTCAAGAACGGCTAAAATTGCTTCGCAATGATCATCAACATGAATCCAGTCACGTACGTTTCTGCCATCCCCATAAACAGGAACTTTCCGTGCCTCGAGGAGATTTGTGACGAACAAAGGAATCACTTTCTCTGGAAATTGGTATGGGCCGAAATTATTTGAACACCGAGTGATCAAAGCATCTAGTCCGTAGGTGTGATGATAGCTTAACGTCAATAGATCGCTAGCGGCTTTGCTAGCAGAATATGGGCTGCTTGGTTTTATGGGTGAGGTTTCCGAGAATTTATGCCCTGCTTCATCTAATGCGAGTGATCCATAAACTTCGTCGGTGCCGACATTGATGAATCGCACGTTACCGACGGATCGCACGGCCTCAAGCAAGCAATGCGTCCCCAGCACATTTGTTTCGATAAAAGGTCTTGAATCAACAATCGATCGGTCTACGTGGCTTTCTGCCGCAAAATGTACGATGTGATCCGTCAACGTTAGCAAGTGCTCCACGAGTTTACGGTCTTTGATATCGCCCCTGTAAAATGTATAGCGCGGATCAGATTGTATATCCGCGAGATTTTCGAGATTTCCGCAGTAGGTAAGCGAATCAAGGTTGATTACAGACCAGTCTGGTCGGCGTTTTAAAATGAATCGTATGAAGTTAGTTCCAACAAAACCGCAGCCGCCGGTCACAAGTAGACGGTGTTCGATCATTGTTGACTGCTTGGGTGTTGAAGAACGGTTTGACACCCGCGCCTTTCGCAGTAGGTTTTGACTCTAGTTATCTTATTTTTATTTTGCATTCGGTTACCATTAGACAAATTAATCTGCCTGCAATGCCATTAGGTACGCACCATATTCAGAGTCCATTAGGTCAGCACCGAGCGCATGCAGTTTTTCGATGCTGATGTAACCCATTTGCCACGCAATTTCTTCGGGGCACGCAACTTTTATGCCTTGGCGTTCTTCAATAATTTGGACAAAAAGACTCGCTTGCAGTAGGGAAGCGTGGGTTCCAGTATCCAGCCAGGCTGAACCGCGCATCATCATTTCGACCCTCAAATCTCCACGTTCGAGATAGGCATTGTTAACACTTGTTATTTCCAATTCTCCGCGGGCCGAAGGTTGTATTGTTCGAGCGATTTCGACTACATCGTTGTCATAAAAATAGAGCCCCGTAACAGCGACATTCGATGGTGCGGTGTCAGGTTTTTCCAAGATTTTCTCCGGTGCGCCATTCTGATCAAATTTTACGATGCCATAACGTTCAGGATTTTTTACACGGTAGCCAAATATGGTCGCGCCGCCAGGATTTTTTGCAGCCGCACGTAACGACGTTTTCAGGCTTTGCCCATAGAAAATATTGTCTCCAAGAATAAGGCATACTTGCTCAGTTCCTATGAATTCGGCGCCAATTGTGAACGCCTGAGCAAGCCCTCCGGGCTCGCATTGTTCGGCAAAGGAGATAGAAATACCCCATTTCGAACCGTCTTGTAGGAGTGTTTCGTACTGGGGCAGATCCCTCGGGGTGCTAATTATCAATATGTCTTTAATTCCCGCAAGCATTAAGACGCTCAATGAGTAGTAGATCATTGGCTTGTCGTAGATTGGTAACAGTTGTTTACTTACAACATTAGTCAGTGGGTAAAGACGTGTGCCTTTGCCCCCGGCGAGTACCAGGCCTTTCATATCTACCTTCCTACTTCTCTACGCCTCGAGGGATTGTGCTAATAGTACATGCCAGTCAGGTGTGCACAACCCAAATGACCTATATAGCAACGACGAGTCGAGTGCTGAATAAGCCGGTCTTCGTGCTAGTGTGGGATATTGTGCCGTCGGAATACCCTCAATCTCCACTGTTTTGCAACCAGGCGTTAGCTCGATGATGGCACGCGCAAATTCGTACCAAGATGTTTCGCCACTCGCGGCTAGGTGATAAATTCCTCGCGCTTCCTGCAAACGTTTGGCAGATAAACGACATTCCCTAAGAATCGCTGCTGTCGTAGCCGCTATGAAGCGCGCTGGCGTTGGGCAGCCGAATTGGTCATTGACAATTTTCAAGGCAGTACGCGTGCGTGCAAGTCGCTGCAACGTCAGTAAGAAGTTGTTACGGCGATTGCTATAGACCCAACTAGTCCTCAATATAATGGATGCACTGTCAGTTTTCATTACCGCACGCTCACCGGCCAGCTTTGTATGCCCGTAGACGTTAGTCGGCGCTACTGGATCTGACTCACGATAGGGACGTCTAGAGTGCCCGTCGAAAACGTAATCCGTCGAATAATGCACGAAACATGCGCCACAGTCTGCCGCAATGGTGGCCAGTACTCCGGGCGCTACGCCGTTTGTAGCCGCTGCGATAGCTGGTTTATTTTCGGCGTCGTCTACGGCGGTGAAGGCGGCGGCATTAACAATTGCAACCGGTTGAACCTCCGTTAATTTCGCGTGCAAGGACGCCGTTTGGGTGATGTCCAAGGTCCTGCGCTCGAAGGCCAGAACCGGCGCAAGCGAGGACAAGCTTTTAACTAGTTCAAACCCGATTTGACCGTTAGCACCAATTACAACCAACGGTCGTTCGGTCGGGGATTTTGTTTTTGTTATCACTGCAATGCTTGAATTTCCTTAAAACTCAGTCCGTCGTTATCCCGATCTGATACGATTGGTGTTACTCCATCCAATGGCCACTCGATTCCGATCGCCGGATCATTCCAAGCAAGGCAATGCTCGTCTGCGGGATCGTAGTATGCTGTTGTCTTATACAGCACTTCTGCGACATCGCTCAGCACAAAGAAACCGTGCGCGAATCCGGGTGGTAACCATAACTGACGCCGATTATCTGCGGACAAAATCACGCCAGCCCAGTGTCCGAAGCTCGGTGAGTCGGTTCTTATGTCGACACCGACATCGAATATGATTCCAACAACGCTTCGAACGAGTTTACCCTGTGGGTGTGTTATTTGATAATGCAATCCGCGAAGCACATTGCGGGTGGAGCGAGAGTGATTGTCCTGTACAAAATCTATTTTTATTCCAGCTTCATCGGCATATCTATTGGCAGAAAAACTTTCGAATAAGGATCCTCGATTATCACTATAGTAATCAGGATCGATAATTTTCAAATCTGCGATTGCCGTCGATGTAACCCGCATTTGAGTAACCCTTATTCGACTACGTTATTAGAAATTTTTCGCGAATATTTATAATAGAATGGGTTCATGCGAAGTACAAAATCTAAATATGGAAGTGGCGCCCGTCCTTGTTTTGATCCTTGTGTGTGACCGCCCATTAGCTGCCTTGTTTTTTAACTCGCTCGTAATTAATACCTGGGTAGCGATATGTCCGTATTATCGGCGGCCAACGGTGTTCTAATGGCAGTGTCGCTTTTACGCACCCTGGATCGCTAAAGTCTTCAGCATTTCGCGATGGATTCTTGGCGACGCACATAGAATACTTCCATTTTTTAGCGGTTCATCTGCCCCGTTAGGCTCAGTGACGATACCCCCGGCCTCTTGTACTAACAACATGCCGGCCGCAATGTCCCATGGTTGCAACCCGTACTCCCAAAATCCGTCCAGCCGGCCGCAAGCAACGAATGCTAGGTCGAGGCTTGCAGCGCCCGCACGACGTACGCCGGCGACGTGGGGTAAAAATGCATTTAAAGTTGGTAGGTAGGAATCGATCAAAGCTGGGTTTCGGATTGGGAATCCCGTCGCGAGCAGGGCATGATCTAGTGACTGGCACTCACTCACTCTAATTCGACGATTATTAAGTTGTGCTCCGGCTCCCCGTGATGCCGTGAACAATTCGTCTCGGACTGGATCAAAGATAACCGCTTGGTCCAACTCGCCGCGCACCGCTAGTGCGATTGAGACCGAAAATTGTGGGTATCCGTGGAGGAAGTTTGTCGTCCCGTCGAGTGGATCGATTATCCACTCATAGTCGCTATCTCCCCGCGCACCGGACTCTTCGGCGACAATCCTATGCTCCGGGTAGGCCGCAAGGAGTGTTTGAATGATTGACGTTTCTGCCTCTTGATCAATCTCGCTGACATAATTTTTATGTCCCTTGGTATCGACCCGAATGTCGCCGAGCCGGTTCAAGGCGCGGTTGATAATTGTTCCGCCGCGCCTGGCAGCGCGCACGGCTATATTGAGCATAGGATGCATAGTGGCTAGTCTTATGTAAGTGCACAGATATAGTAACGGATAGAGGCGAGGATGCGGTGACAAATTCCAAATCAAGCGATGCTACTCGTATTTCGAGTGCTCTAACTAACAGTGTTCGCATTGTTTTAGTCGGCACAACCCACCCAGGAAACATCGGGTCTAGTGCTAGAGCAATGAAGGTCATGGGTTTTCATGAGTTGTCATTGGTCGCGCCACGGAGCTTTCCAGCTGCTGCGGCCACGGCAATGGCATCTGGTGCTGATGATCTGCTTCGCTCAGCGCGGGTGGTGGAATCCCTAGAGGAGGCGATCGTTGATTGCGCGATGGTTTTCGGGACGACAGCACGTGATCGGCATTTGCAGTGGCCAATGTTGTCGCCACGCGATGCTGCTCTCGCAGTCGAAAACGCTTTTGCCGAAGGTACGGTCGCTCTTGTATTTGGGCGCGAGCAGGGGGGACTAACAAACGCAGAGCTCGATTTATGTCAACGAGTCATACGTATACCTACCGATCCTGACTACACCTCACTTAACCTCGCGCAAGCTGTTCAAATATGTGTCTATGAGCTGCGTAGTAGGATTGGGAGCAAATCGAAGCACACCCACGGAGGTGGGGATAGGGACGGCATTGCGACTGCTATGGAACTAGATATGCTGCATCACCACTTGATGGAGTCGATGGTAAAGGTTGGTTACTTCGATCCGACTAATCCACGGCTATTGGCGCGTCGCTTGCGGCGCCTGCTAAATAGTTCCAGTCTGCGTCAAAGTGAAGTGCAAATATTGCGAGGCTACTTGACCGCAGTAGATCACAAACTTGCCGGCGGATGAGGAGATAGCGAAAAACCATCTCGCTGAGGATCTCCGAGGGGATCGTCTTAGATAAGAACGCCGGTATATTTCACATCACCATGTTTACCGGCACTAACGCTGCCGATTTCAAATACCGATTCTCCGAGCTGATTTAATGCCGAGGTGACCTCTACGGATTGGTGTGGTGGAACTATAAGCGCCATACCTATTCCACAATTAAATGTTCTCAGAAGCTCTTGAGATTGGATCGGGCCGGTTTCGGCTAGTATTTCGAATATTGTCGGAAGCACCCAATTATCGAGTTCAATATTTGCATATGTGTCTGCAGGCATAATACGTGGGAGATTCTCTGTTATTCCGCCACCGGTAATGTGTGCTATGCCGTGGATCTCGAATTCGCTTAAAATTTTGAGCATCGGTTTCACGTATATCCGGGTCGGCTCCATTAAGACATCGAGGAGGTCGCGGCCGTCTATTCGGATCGGGGCTGAGCTTTGGTAGTCTGCTAGGACCCGACGTACCAGCGAATAACCGTTCGAGTGAAGCCCATTCGACGCGATACCAAGTATCCTATCCCCAGACTTGATTGCGCGCCCATCTAAAATTTGATGACGCTCTACCGCGCCGACGCAAAAACCGGCAAGATCGTAGTCATTTTCGGCGTACATGTCGGGCATTTCAGCGGTTTCTCCACCCAACAATGCAGTGCCGGCGATTTCACATCCTTTCGCAATACCCTCGATGACACACCGTGCGGTCACGACGTCAAGCTTGCCACTAGCAAAATAGTCTAGAAAGAAAAGCGGTTCGGCGCCCTGCACAATGACGTCGTTTACGCACATCGCTACCAAGTCTATTCCTACCGTCGTATGACGGCCGGTCTCTATGGCAAGCTTGAGCTTTGTACCTACACCGTCCGTAGCAGAAACTAGTACCGGGTCTTTGTAACCGCACTCCATTAGCGCAAACAGCCCGCCAAAACCGCCAATATCACCTGCAACCCCTGTACGGTGGGTTCGTTTTACTGCCGGCTTGATCTGCTCCACCAAGTTTGCGCCCCGTTCGATATCGACCCCGGCGTCTCGATAGGTGACCGATTTTTTGAATTTTTCAGACATACGACTGACGCGAGATGGATTGGTTGGCATTTTGCACCAATAATCTATATTGAACCATGGCTATTATGAGCAAGTGTCAGTGAAAGTGAGTGTAGCAGCCAGGACCGAGGCTATTTCGAGATAATCATTGGGATATCTATGGGAAGATATGGGGACAGTTTTTGTTCTCCTGACTTAGATTGAACAGTAATCGGCCGCTGGAGAGGATAAATGAGGCCCGCATGGTGGCGGTTTGGGCTGGCCCTTGACTTGCTAAATCGCTTTCGAATAGCGTTTACAAATGCGAATTTTGATGACCTTCACGTTTGTCGCTTTAGGTATATCCTCAATTACGGCGGGTGCAACTGATGTTGAGGGACTTAATAGCGCTCGCGTACCCGTGTCAGACCGCTCAGATACAGAATTTGACCGAGGAGTTTCGCGAGCCTTGGAGCTTGTGATTGTAAAACGGACTGGTAAAAGCTCTTCTCCTCAATCCGCGGGCGGTCGGGCAGTAGTAAAGCAAGCGAAACGATTGGTGCAACAATTCGGTTACGAGACGCGGGGAATTGTCGGCGCGAGTTCCAACGATCTCGTTTTGCGGGTGGAGTTCGACGCGCGCGTTTTGGACGAGAAGATGCGCTCGAATAAGCTCACCATATGGGGTAAAGAGCGGCCGGAAACTTTAGTTTGGCTGCTACTGGATGACGCTAACGGACGAAATATATTGGGAGCACATGATTCCCATAAAATCGTCCGGGTGATGAAAGAACGCGCCCGCATTCGCGGTATTCCAATTGCGTTTCCGGTAGCCGATATCGCCGAAATCAGCGCACTTTCTGACAAACTGTCTAGTGTCGCAGTGGTGAACGCGGCGTATTTGAACTCGGCAAAGTACGCTGTTGGATCGGTACTTGTTGGGCAAATTCACCAAGTCGCGTCGTCGTTGTGGGAAAGTGAGTGGAGTCTGGTGGTAGGCGGAAAGTCAATCGTCTGGGAACAGCAAGGCGATATCGTCGAACTAATGGTCGAGGAATCTGGCGATAACCTAGCAAATGAGCTCGGGCAACTCTATGGAGCCGCTAATCAAAATGCTAGCGACGTTGTGGAAATTACAGTGGCTGGGTTACGCTCAGTTGCTGATTACGCACGCACCGAACGATATTTGTCTACGATTGATAGCGTGACTAGCCTACTAGTGCGCCGGGTAGACGAGCGCGCGATTATTTTTGATCTAGCCGTCAAAGGAGGGTTTACAAGCTTGATCCAAATTATTTCTTTCGGTCAAACGCTTGCTCCGGACCCAACCAACCTGGGTGTTTTTCGGCTTATCCGATGATAGTCCTGTGATGGTACTTTCGGATTCGCAAAAATGGTTAAGCGTTGCCCTCATCGTTTTCGCTGGCTGGCTGGTGTACCTTTTAGCGCCAGTGCTAACGCCATTTCTAATCGGTCTATTGTTGTCTTATATTTGCGATCCGATAGTCGATCTATTGGAACGCTTACGATTATCGCGAACCATGTCAGTCGTAATAGTTTTCATTGGCATGTTGTTTTTTGCGTTCGCAGGGATTGTTGTGGTCATGCCTGCCCTGCAGGCACAAATCACTGTATCGGTTGAATATATTCCAAAGGCGATCGAGTGGGTACAGCAATGGTTGTTACCAAGGTTGTCATCCTATTTTGTGACTGAAGAAGTTTCGTTCGATGCTGCTGCTTTAAAAGGCGTGTTACTGCAACAATGGGACGCAGTAGGATCTGTCGCAAAGAACCTGATGGCGCATATTGGAAGGTCAGGCCAGTTATTAGTCGGTTGGGTGACATACCTACTTCTGATTCCAGTCGTAACATTTTATTTGTTACGCGATTGGGATATTTTGGTTCGTAACATCTACAATTTGATTCCTCGTTCTATAGAGCCGGCAGCGGTCGCTCTCACACAGGAAATTGACGCGGTGTTGGCAGAATTCTTTCGTGGGCAACTCACAGTTATGGCATTGCTGGGTTCTCTGTACGTGATCGGCTTATGGGTTGTCGGTCTGGACTTAGCCGTTATTGTAGGTTTGTTAGCGGGCGTTGTTAGTTTTGTACCCTACCTCGGTGTTATTGTAGGAGTCACCGTGGCGGGGTTGGCGGCTCTTGTGCAATTCCAGGATGTGATTCATATCTTAGGTGTCGTTGTGGTATTTGGAGTTGGTCAATTGCTGGAAGCAATGGTTTTGTCGCCATTGTTAGTCGGTGATCGTATCGGTTTGCATCCTGTCGCGGTAATTTTTGCTGTTATGGCTGGCGGCCAATTGTTCGGCTTTATCGGCGTGCTGTTAGCACTACCTGTGGCAGCGGTAATCGTGGTTCTTTTGCGTCGTTCGAAGACTGAATATCAGAAAAGCGAATTTTACGCTTCGTAGATGACTTAGTGACGAGATTGTCAACGAAGATTAAAAGCAGATGTCGTTGCGAACGACACCAAATAATTCTTGTCACCTGATCTTTTAGGTAGCGGTTGGTCGATTATCGATGATTTCGTATTGACTAGAGCGCCCCAGATTTACACTACAATGCCTATACCTCTGCACCAATTAACTCTCGCATTGTTCGATGAAGGGACGCTCGAGATAGCGGACTATGTGCCTGGTGAAGACCAATTTGTACTGGATGCAGTTTTACAATGGATGTCTGGTAATGGTCCTTGGTATGTAATGCTCTGGGGTGCTACCGGGACAGGGAAATCGCATTTAATTCAATGCGCCATCCGCGCCGCGGGTGACCAGCAACAGCGAGCAATGTATCTTCCGCTTGCTCAGGTCATGGAGCTCCATCCTGCAGTACTAGAGGATCTTGAGTCGATCAAATACCTTGGAATTGACGATATTCACCTTGCCGCCGGCCGCGAGGATTGGGAGCTGGCTTTGTTTAATTTGTTTAATCGCGTTCAAGCTTTGGGTGGTCGTTTGCTGGTCGGTTCGAACCGCGGTCCACAAAATCTCGACCTTGGTCTTCCTGACTTAAGCTCGCGCCTGGATTCGGGATTAATTTGCCATCTTACCGATCTGGACGACAACGCCAAACAAACGGTTCTGCAGCACCGCGCAGCGCGACGTGGTATAAATATGCCAGACAAGGTTGCGCGTTTTTTGATCCATCGCCTACGCCGGGACATGCGTGAACTCAATGATATGTTCGAACGGCTTGACTCGGCATCGTTGAGTGCGGGTCGCGAATTAACGATTCCGTTCGTTCGCGATGTCTTGGGTCTTAATTAGGCGCAGTCCATCTGCTGATTAATCGCGTAATATGCTTTGTCGAAATTAAGGCGGGAGCATTATTAGTTGTTACTCCAGCGATAATTCATTGATGTTATTTGGCGGACGCCCGAGCACTGCGCGCGTGCCGGCAACCACGATTGGGCGTTCAATCAAAATTGGATTGGCCACCATTGCTTCAATTAAATCGTCAGGTGTCAATGCTGGATTCGCCAATGAAAGTTCGCTGTAGCGCGGCTCTTTCACTCGGAGAAGATCTCGGGGTGTCGCGTCGAGTTTCTTCAGGATCGAGACGAGAGTTTGGGAATCGGGGGGGTTGATCAGATATTCAATAATGGTCGGCTCTATACCTTTGCCTAATAATAACTCCAGCGTCTTGCGAGACTTGGAACACTTCGGGTTATGGTAGATAGTAACGTTCATGCAGCACCACCTTAGTTTGGACACGACGGATCGAGACTATGAGTGACTTGATATTATTCTAGCTGGAAAAGTAGGAAATTTCGGCGACTTCCGAATTTGGTATTGGTTGCGTAGTCTGGTGCAACGGGCTCTGAAACCGGGCAGAGCAAAATGGGGAGTCTATGCGGGGCGGATAATATGGTTCGGGTAATTTACGCGTTTCGGCAATTTGTCGATTTTAGTCGATACGTTAAGCAACGTTTTAT
>DPMX01000021.1 GCA_003540955.1 Gammaproteobacteria bacterium | reverse complement strand
TGATTTGTCATCGAAGTTCAGAGAACGATCTTTCCACACGCGATAAGCAAGCCTTGGTCCGCCTAGAAGGAAAACACAGAAGAAAGGGTAGAGAATTAGTAATGACCGAGGGGTGCCTTCGAGCCGATTAATTACGAGTAGCACGAGAGCTACACAAACGGACCCCAACGCCGCAGCACGAATGATGTTCCACAAGTCTGGCAGGCTCGCGAATCTCCACAGTCCTTTGTATAGACGAAAATAGCGCGAGATTGCTGATTGAATGACCAGGACAATCGGAGATGCATAAATCGCTGACTCGACAAATGCTGTTGGTGGGAACTCAAAATTAAAGCGTGCAAATAAACCTAGCCACCATGCAAGCAAAATCGCTAAAACATCGTAGATAATCACTTTCGTGCGGTTGCTGATCACTATGCCGTCCGATTAGATAGAAGAGTCAAATTTCTTCCGCAAAAGAAACCATATAATACCAGTCAATACATATGTGACACCCGCCAGTTGCGGCGCGAGCACTGGTTGCTCAACGGAGATCCAAGCGATAGGAAAGAGAACTAGCAGTGTTCCGACCGCGAGGCTTACCGAAACCTTGGCGTGACTTCGACCATGGAGAATCAATAATTGATAGATATGCGAGCGGTGTGCTTGCCACCAGCGCTCTCGTTTAAACATTCGTCGCAACAAAGTCAAGGTAGCATCGGTTATAAAAGGAGATAGTAAAATCAACCACTTCCATGGGGCGGCCCCGAAATAAAGGTCGTAGATGGTCAATGCGCAAAATTGGAATCCGAGGAAATAGCTCCCTACATCACCCAGAAAGATCCGCGCGGGCTCCCAATTCCAAATTAAAAACCCGGCTGTAGCACCTGCTATCGCGAGAGATAGCAACATTGTGTCTATCTGGCCGAAAGCACCTGATATGAACGCTCCAGCACTAGCAACCACAACAGCTTCACTCCCGGCAAAACCGTCAGCACCATCCATAAAATTGTATAAATTAACAAACCAAACAATAGCAACGGACACGAACACCGTACCCAAAAGCCGCCAGGCCTCCGCCCACCAAAGTGTCTCAGCACTGGATTGCATAAACACAGCGATGCAAAAACCAGATGCTAAAACCAATTGAGAAATAAATCGAATCAGCGAAGAAATATCGATGTGATCGTCTACCCATCCGAGCAAACCAAAGCCGACGCCACACCCTACCCAGAGAACCGCTAGTCGTTCATCTATTAGAGCGTTTCTTTGTAGCACGATGAGACACAGACTCACCACGATCACGATTGCGGCACCACCACCTCTAGGCAGCATTTTCTCGTGCAGACCCCGTGCATTTGGAAGGTCCACAAGGTTTCGTTCTAACGCATAACGCCGGACGTGCCTAGTCAGTATTGCCGCACCCAACATCGTTGCAAAAAACACAATGGAGCTCAATACCATCACTTTGCTCGTGTCGAACGGTAATGTCTGGCAATTTCGTACAACGACTCCTCCAATGAACCCTGCGGACTCCAGTCCATCGCCGCCATTATGTGCGCCCTTTCAACAATCAAAGGTTGTGTAAGCTTATTCAGTTGATCGCGATGACCGGTAAATAATGCTGCCGTCGTCAGTAAGGCTACAGGGAGTCGAAAAAGACGCGGACGCGAACCGAAAGCCTTTGCTATCGCAGAAACGAGATCCGCAATCGAAATATCGATATCTGCCAATGTATATGGACCTGAAGCGCTACAATTTGTCGCCACAGCAAGGGCTACGGCATTTGCGAGATTCTTAACATCTATTAGACTACGTGGGTTTTCAAACCCAGCGAAAGGTAATGGAACTCCAACGTCCACAGCTCGAATCAAACGCAGCAGGTTGGCTTTCAATCCTAATCCATAGACAAGCGGCGGCCGTAAGATGATCAACCGCGTGCTGCTTCCTTGCATCATTTCACTCAAGACCTGCTCTGCCCGCCATTTAGTGTGGCCATAAAGCGTAGTCGGGCGTGGTTCGTCCTCGCCACTGAAAGCAATCGGTTTCCCGCTCCCGTCGAGCGAAGAATATTCGCCGTTAACCTTGATGGAACTCATATATACAAAAGACCGAACGCCACCAGTTAGCGCTGCCCGTCCTAATTGTGCGGCTCCCTCGACGTTCACCTTTTGATATGTCCTTAATGCGTCCTCGCCATCGTCCTGGTGGGTCCGCGCAGCGAGATGGACCACAGCGTCAATCTGATCCAGAGCATGCTGCCACTTAGTCTCTCCGTCAATATTCCCAACGACCACAGGACGGCAACCTGGCACAACATCTGTTAATCCCCGCACCGCTGCAGTAACGGCATGGCCGGCATCAAGCAGTACCTGACAAACAACTGTCCCGACAAATCCTGTTGACCCGGTGACTAGTACTCGCAATGCACTATCTCGAAATGAGACTACTCAAACTACGCAGTGCAAGGCTAACTAAATTCCGCAATCACTTGCCTCCCGCATGATCTGAAAGAATATTTTCATAACACTCGTGAGTCTGTTGTCCGATCTGCTCGATCGAGTATTCGCTCTCAACAATTCGGCGACCGGCAGTGCCGTAAGCCACTTGAAGTGCCGAGCTAGACATAACATTTAAAATCGCTGTCGCCAATTCATCCGATGCTCGCGGTGGGACTAAAGTCCCGTTCACGCCGTGGCGACAAACTTCGCGGCATCCTGCGACATCGCTAGCAACCAGAGGTCGGCCACAAGCTGCAGCCTCAAGTAGAACCTTCGGCATCCCTTCTCGATACGACGGTAAGCAAACGATCCTCGCTTGTTGGTAGACTGCAGTCATGTCATCACGGTGGCCCCACCATTCGATAATGCCTTTGCGTAACCATCTGTCTACGACTGAGGATTCAATTGAGGCCGGGTTATCCGGATCCTCGGCACCGACTACCACAAACCGTATAGTCGGATCGCTTTGCTTTATCTTGCGCGCGGCCTCAACGAATTCCTCGATTCCCTTATCGCGTATCAACCTAGCCGGCAATATCACTAGACACGGACCCGAAAATTTAAGTTCAGAAAATGTAAAGACAGAGGTATCTACTCCAACACCTGGAATAAGGCGAATACGATCTGGAATACCGACTTTGTGTGTCTGTAACAACGCAAGGTCATCTGGATTTTGCACGATAATCCATACATTAGGCCTTCGTAAGAGCAATCGCAGTCCAATAATTAAACACCATCTAAGCCAACGTGCACTGCGATCAGAGGAAGAAAAAAGATAACCCATACCGGTGAACGCGGCGATGAAATGGATGTGACGATGCGTAACCAACGCAAGACAGCTCAATAATATAGGTTTGAGAGATACCAAATGAACGATATCAGGGTGCTCTGATCTAACTGCTGTCCACAGCCCGATTATTGCGCGAAAATCTTGCCAAGGCCGTTTCAATGAACGTTCGAATGGAATTCGAATGCCACGAATACCGGCAGCAGCCAAGTAACTTTCATATCGGCTGAAGCGAGCAGCAAGAACAATCTTGTACCCAAGCTTTTGGAGATAATCAGACAACGGTTTTCGGTGTGACCAGAAATACCAATCCTCTGTCACCGCAAACAATACCCGGGGCGATCTTCGTTGCGGCTGAGGATTCACTTAAGGACTGGCCCCGACCAACGATCGAATAGATGTACGCCTCTTTTGCGCCAAACCTATATATAGGCGGCGGTATACATCAGCACATTGAACGATCGAAAAATAACGCAGCACCCGTTGCTGCCCAGCTTTGCCCATTTCTTGACGGAGCTCACTGTTATTCGCTAACCCGATAATAGCCGTTGCCAACATCTGCGAATTTTCTGGCGGGACCAAGATCCCGGTCTCTCCGTCAAGCACGATTTCCAGGTTACCCCCGACCGCAGTAGCAATCACGGGTAATTGCATTGCCATGGCCTCCAGCACT
>DPMX01000209.1:9009-13235 GCA_003540955.1 Gammaproteobacteria bacterium | reverse complement strand
GATGACACTATACGCGAACTTATAGAGACCGAAGTGATGCAAGCGCTAGTGCCCGCTTGCTACGGTGGGCATGAACTTGGCCTCGATACATTAATGGAAATAGGCCGTGCGATTGGCAGTGTTTGTCTTTCCACTGCGTGGGTGACAGCATTCTATGTTGGGCATAACTGGATGTTGACGAAGTTTTCCGAAAAAATACAACGAGAGGTATTTGCGGATCGTCCATTCGCTTTGATACCTATTCAGCCGTCGCCGAATGTGTCGATTAAGCCGGTTAGCGGTGGTTATGAAATTAGTGGTCGCTCAAATTTTAGCTCAGGGATCATGCATGCCGATTGGGTTGTTATCGCTAAATCTATCGGAGAGGACGCTCGCGCATTTGTTGTGCCGATCGGCGATGTCGAAGTAGATGATGTTTGGCATATGAGCGGTATGGCGGCAACAGGCAGTAATGATGTCGTAACTGAGGATCTATTCGTGCCTGAATATCGGACAATTCCCGCAGTAGATTTATTTGAGGCGAAACAATCTATTCACAAAAATCCGATATATACGATGCCACTATTGCCGTTTATATATTGTGAAGTGCTAGGTATCTATTGTGGTGGCCTTGAAGGTGCTACAAGCGCATTCGATGAGTTGATGCAAACAAAAGTCAAAACATGGGGTGGGGATGTACTCGCGACGAAGCAATCGGTGCATATCAATCTCGGCGAAGCGCACGCGCGCGCCCGGGCTACTGGAGTTTTATTAGACCAATTAGTTGGCGACACGCAGGCAATCGCCGAGCGCGGCGGTTTTACCTTGGATGAGCGCCTAGATTTAAAACTTCGTGCTGGGTACTTATGCGACCTGTGTCGAGAAGGGATGAACTTCATGATGGCGCGGTCTGGGACTCGTAGCTTTCGCTTGGAAGCACCATTGCAACGCTTTTTCCGGGATATGAATGCGCTTACCTCGCACGCGTTCGTCGATTGGGAAACTTGCCGAGAATTATTTGGCCGGCACCGCTTAGGGCTAGAGCCAAATCACCCTTTGTTTTAAATTTTTAACCAATGGAATATCGACAAGGAACCGGAGGTTGCGAAATGCGTGGCACTATTGTGCTCTTGAGTAAGTAGCTAGGTACGTTCTTTTCGCGGCAACGTTTGTTACTAGATTATGGACGATGCTCAACAATGGCAATTTTGGGTAGACCGAGGCGGAACCTTTACGGATATCGTCGCTAAACATCCTGATGGACGCCTACTTACCCATAAGCTCCTGTCAGACAACCCTGAGCGCTATTCCGACGCAGCTGTACAGGGTATTCGTGACTTACTAAAGTTGCCTGCAACGGTACCAATTCCTGCGGAACGTATAAATCATGTAAAGATGGGCACCACAGTAGCGACCAACGCGTTGCTAGAGCGAACGGGGGATCGCACGCTGTTGGTTACTACCCGAGGTTTTGGTGATGCCCTGCGTATCGGTTACCAAAGTCGACCATATTTGTTTGATCTACATATAACATTGCCGGAACTACTTTATGAACGCGTCATCGAGGTCAATGAACGTGTAGGTGCGAGAGGTGAGGTAGTGAGCGCTCTGGATGCACCTCCCGTTAGAAGCGCAATGCAAGTGGCTTTCTCGGAAGGTATTCGTGCTGTTGCGATCGTTCTTATGCATGGTTACCGTTTCCCAGCGCACGAGCGACGTATTGCACAAATTGCGGGCGAGATAGGGTTTACACAAATTTCCGTCAGCCATCGCGTTAGTCCATTGATGAAATTGATTGCACGTGGGGACACCACAGTTGTAGATGCCTACTTGTCGCCGTTGTTGAGGCGATATGTGGAACAAGTGGCTGGCGAACTGAGTTGTGACACTGAGACTCGGCCTTTGTTGATGTTTATGCAATCCAACGGCGGGTTGACTAATGCCGATTTATTTCAGGGGAAAGATGCCATCCTCTCTGGTCCAGCGGGTGGCGTGGTAGGTATGACGCGGACGGCGGCGATGATTGGCTGCACTAAGCTTATCGGTTTTGATATGGGTGGTACCTCTACCGATGTTACCCACTACGATGGCGAATTTGAACGCAGTTTTGAGACTGAAGTGGCGGGCGTGAGGATGCGCGCACCAATGATGCACATCCATACGGTCGCAGCGGGCGGTGGTTCCATATTGCGGTTTGATGGCGCGCGTTTCAAAGTAGGCCCGGAGTCGGCAGGTGCAAATCCGGGACCGGCTTGTTACCGGCGGGGCGGCCCATTGACTGTGACTGATTGCAACGTTTTGTTGGGTAAATTGCAACCCAAATATTTTCCGAAAGCTTTTGGTCCTGATGGAAACCAGGCAATTGATGACGGGGTCGTCCGCAGAAAGTTCATGCAACTATCTGCTAGTATCTCGGCGGCTACGGGTGAGACCGTAAAATCCCCTGAAGCTCTAGCAGAGGGATTTTTACGCATTGCTGTGGAGAACATGGCTAATGCCATTAAGAAAATCTCAGTGCAGCGCGGTTATCATCTTCGTGGTTATACATTGAACTGTTTCGGTGGTGCCGCTGGGCAGCATGCATGCTTGGTTGCGGATGCACTCGGGATGGATCAAATATTTTTGCATCCGTTTGCGGGTGTGCTTAGCGCCTACGGAATGGGCTTAGCTGATATTCGGGCGATGCGTGAGGCGCAGGTTGAGGTAGGGTTTAACGTTGAAGCTGAAAAAGTAATAAGAGAAGCCTGTTCTGATCTGATTGTGGATGGAACGGTTGAAGTATCGAACCAGGGTGTTAGTGCGGAGCATATCTCGGTTGTGTGCAAAGCACACATTCGGTACGAAGGAACAGATACCTCGATCTTGGTTGATGTCGCAGATGTCGATGGGATGCGCACGGCATTTGAGCGGTCACACCGTCAGCGTTTTGGCTTCATCGTGCGGCAACGCAAATTAGTAATTGAGGCCGTGTCGGTAGAAATTATTGGCAGAGTAGAGCCTTTCGTTGATCCGGAATTTGAGTGCGCTGAACTTAACGCACCTCAACCTATTGATCGGATATCGATTGCTGAAATTTCACGTGATGTCCCACTTTATGATCGCGATCGGCTCCTACCTGGACATAGCATCGATGGGCCGGCAACGATAATTGAAGCGACTGGGACCATTATGGTCGAAGAAGGTTGGCGGGCACGAGTAAACAGCCATCGACACTTGATACTGAAACGGTTCATGCCACGACCACTTAGGGAGGCGATCGGTTCTAAAGCCGATCCGGTGATGTTGGAAGTGTTCAATAATTTGTTTATGTCGATTGCCGATCAGATGGGAGCGACATTGGCGAACACAGCCTATTCGGTCAATATAAAAGAACGCCTTGATTTTTCTTGTGCCGTTTTTGACGCGCATGGTAATTTGGTTGCGAATGCGCCCCATGTGCCGGTTCATCTAGGATCCATGAGCGAGACGGTCAAAGCGATCATTGATGCCAATAAAGGCCACATCCGCGCGGGCGATGTGTTTGCGCATAATGCGCCGTATAACGGTGGCACGCATCTACCGGATCTAACCGTTATCACCCCAGTGTATGACGATACGGAAACAGAGATACTTTTTTACGTCGGCTCGCGAGGGCATCACGCGGATATTGGTGGGCGCACTCCTGGGTCGGCTCCGCCAGATAGCCGACACATTGAGGATGAAGGGGTGTTGGTGGACAACTTTCGGGTGGTAGAACGCGGTGAGTTACGTGATGCCGCGACAAGAGCATTGTTTATGTCCGGCCCTTTCCCTTGTCGCAATGTCGATCAGAATATGGCAGATCTAACGGCACAGATTGCCGCTAACAAGACGGGCGCCCGGGAGTTATCGAAGATGGTCGGCCAGTTCGGATTGGAAGTGGTTCATGCTTATATGACCCACGTACAGGACAACGCGGAAGAATCAGTCCGTAGAGTCTTGGACGTTTTGAAAGAGGGAACGTTTAATTACCCTATGGAGAATGGTTCGAGTATTCGGGTTAGCATCGAAGTAGATAAAACAACACGCAGCGCGATCATCGATTTCACTGGTACCTCGAGTCAGGATTCAGGAAATTACAACGCGCCGTTAGCGGTCGTGAGGGCAGCAGTGCTTTATGTATTCCGTACCTTAACTGATGAGTCGATTCCATTGAACGAAGGCTGCATGAAACCCTTGACGATACGCGTGCCGCCGCGAACGCTTCTTAGTCCTGAATATCCCGCAGC
>DPMX01000209.1:0-8587 GCA_003540955.1 Gammaproteobacteria bacterium | reverse complement strand
TATGGGAACCATCGTTTACAGAATTACGAGACAATATGTGGAGGCACCGGCGCTGGCCCCGACCACGACGGTACAAGTGCTGTCCAGAGTCATATGACCAATACGCGTATGACTGACCCAGAGGTTCTCGAGTGGCGTTTCCCTGTTCGGGTCGAGTCATTTTCAATTCGCAAGGGTTCAGGAGGTAACGGGCGTTATCGCGGAGGCGACGGAGCTGTTCGACGGCTGCGGTTCCTGGAGCCAATGACGGTTACAATTTTATCCTCTCATCGCGACACGGATCCGTATGGTTTAGAGGGTGGACAAGCAGGGATGCGAGGGTTGAATTACGTACTGCGCACGGATGGGACTCGTGAGAATTTATCGGGCAACGCCGAAGCTCAAATGGATCGAGATGACCAATGTGTGATCGAAACCCCTGGTGGCGGTGGTTTTGGTCTGAGTGACGAGTAGAAAGGCTATAGCGCGTTTCTCCCAATACATGCTGCAGCCTTCGAACTGTCAGCGCGCTCGTTTAAGAGTGTTTCGGTCAAAATCCCGATCGGTCAGACCGGTTCTGAATTGATAATTATTCCACATCAGTTTCGTACTTTTCCCTGTTTGATGGTTAGTCATTTCCATCAAGCCCGGGCGCCAGTACTTCTCCAAGTATTGCCTCCACTCACTCGTTATCAGTGTTTTTAGTTTAGCGTTTTTTCGATCGTAGTAATCAATGCGTACCGCTCTATATATTTCTTTGTCTAACCATACAACTTGTTTCGTATAACCGGAGTTTTTGTACACGGGGTAGGCTTCTATAACAAAGCAGTCGCGGCGATCAAAGAGCTCGTCCCGGAGCCATTTATAGGTATATTTGTCAACTTCTTGCGAGGCTATATCTTCGTAGGCGAATTCACTACCAACAAATGGTCCCGATTTATTCGCAGAGGCGATCCGTTTTATCCGCTTCAGTGCTGGCAAATAAAGCCATTGATCGTCCGGGACCACCGAATGCGTGTAGCTCAGGAATGCGGTTCCTTTTATGTCCCGGGGTGCGTCGAAAACCGAGAGGCTTTTATCCCCGTCGCCCTCAACTTCAAGTGTGTTGATACGAATTGTTCGTTCACTTTCTTGACCTTGCTTGTTTTTCAATACCATCCTTAATTCAGCTTTTGAATCGATCCAACCTAGATCTCGTTTGTCAGCCTCTTGAATGATCGCGAGTCCCTTCATCTCCGGGGTCTCGGCGACCGCTAAGAAGGGGAAAAGCACGATTAATAGTGCAACTAGACAATTATGCATGAATGGTTTTCTCCTCAATTTTCATCAGTAATGGGGGCAACATTAAGAACACCATAATGAGTGCAAGGATGATGATGACGGAGGTCATTAGACCCATGCCAGAGTTCATTTTAAAGGAAGAGCTCGCAAGCACTGAGAAACCCATGACTAAAGTTAACGTCGTAATGGTAAGTGCGCGTCCGACTGTTCGAAAGGCGTAGCGTACGGCGTCTTCAGGGTTCAGTTTGTTTTCGCGTCGCGCGCGTAGGTATTTCGATAGGAAGTGCACTGTATCGTCGATAACAATGCCAAACGTCATGCCCGCCACAATTGAAAGCGACAGACCGATTTCTCCAACGAAAACTCCCCAGATACCGAACCCCACTGCTGCAGGTGCAAGATTTGGTAGCAAGCTGACGAGACCGATGTGCAGCGATCGTAATGCAATTATCAAGATAGCTGAAATTAGGATCAGAGCCAGTGTCGTCCCAACGATCATCGCAGCAATATTGCGTTGCCCGATGTATGAAAACATTAGGCTTACTCCTGCACTCTCAATATAGCCGAGCGACGGCGCATTATTTTTTGCCCACGTCAATGCGCGATCGTTAAAAGCAATCATTTCGTTGCTTGAAATGACGCCAATAGTTGCGGTCACTCGTGTAGAGGACTTGTCCACATTTACTTGATTGTTGAGGTCGAGGCCATATGGCAGGGACATTTCGTAAAGTAGCAGATACTGAGCGGCAAGATCGCGTTCTTCAGGCAGCCGATAATAGGCTTCATCATCGCCGTGCATGTTTTTGTTAAGACGCTTCATAATTTCGGTAAACCGACTAACATGTACGACCTCCGGTTGTGACTCTAACCACTGCGCGAAACGTTCGACGTCAAACTGGAACGCTGGATCGCTGATCCCACCAGAACTTCCCGAATCAAGCGAATAATTTATAAAGTCGACGCCGGTAAGATTGTCGATCATGAAATCTGTATCGGTGCGGAATTTCACTGATTTATCGAAATAATATAAAAAAGTGTCGTCGAGTTGATTGCGAGGTAGATTGGAAACAGCAGCGATTATGACGATTGTCATGCCAAGTAGCATTCGATTCCGGTGTGCGATCACGAATTCGGCGAGAACTGATATGCTTTTGGTGTCGTCTTCAGTAGCCTTCTTAAGGCGCACCGGTAGCAGCGTGATTGCGGCAGGTAGAAACGAAATAGTCAGGAAGAATGACACTAAGACCCCTACCGAAACTAAGGTGCCGAGGTGATTGAAAGGCGGCACTTCAGAAAAGTTCATAGTTAAAAACCCGATCGCGGTGGTAGTGCTGGCGAGGAATACGGGTTGCAGATTTATTCGGAGACTTTCTTCCATCGCGGGTAGCTTAGGTTCTCCATCGTGCATGCTATGGATGAATGTAACTAATACATGCACGCAGTTGGCAACTGCAACGGTGAGGATAATGATTGGTGCCGACGACGAAAGGGAGGTCAAGGGGTAACCAATGTAACCGCCGACTCCCATGGACGCACTGATGGAGAATATTATCACCAATAGCGTCACTGCAGTCCTGAATAACCCACCAACCAGTAGCGCAATGATAGAAAACATTAGAACAAAACTGATCGGTATTAACGTTTTCGAATCTAACATTGCGCTTTCGAAAAATGCCGCATCCATCATGACCATTCCACTAAGATAGATGTCGATATCAGGGTGTTGTTCCTGGAAATGCTTGACGATATCGCGCACGTACGCCGCGATGGTCTGACCAGCTTCTGCTCGTTCATCGATTGGCATCTGGACCGTGACGTTGATTGCGGTCACATGACCAGTTGCTGAAATTAACCTATGCTTAAGAGATGGTTCCGCGAGGACTGCGCGCCGGGCCGTTAACAGGGCTTCATCGCTGAGTGTGTCCGCACCTTTGACCATGTCGCGGACAATCAAGTTATCTTCTTTTGCTTCGGTATATTGAAAGTTGGTAATGGAGTCGACCCTGTTTGAGTATGGTACCTGCCACGCTTCGATTGTCAGATCTTCGATGGCGGCGAGCGTAGCTCGGGTGAAAACGTCACCGTTTTGCGGTGCCATAATAATCATAACGTTATCGTCTTTGACGTATGTGTTCTCCACATTTTCGAAGGCAATGAGTTCAGGATTATTATCGCTAAAAAATGCCCTGTAGCTCGAGTCAAAACGCAAGTAACCTCCGCCATAGCTTAGTGCCGTAACGCTCACGAGAGACAAAGCAATAATAATAAAACGATTGTTCATTACCCAGCTGGCATAGGCCGCTTCAAATGTCTTCATTTTTTAGAACTCTAATTTAGATCTGTGATCAGGCCTCGGATTCTCAAAGAATTATTTACCCCCGCGTAAAATGGAGCATCGGCTATTGAACAAAAATAGACGGATTAACGCCCTCGGAAAATCTTTCCATAAATCTAGGTGGTTGTGACTTGTGTTTGGTAGTTCGACGTTATAACAGGAATTGTATTCTAAGATATTAATATAGTGGTTAGAATTTTCGATAATGCAGTCACTCCATATTCAAACCCTGGATTTCCCGCTTGCGACAGTTGGCGAATTTAGCTAACGATAGCCTTTGGTTAATGTTGTGAGTTGAAGAATCAGTTACACCTATTCTGATTGGGGTTCGGCGATCGATATATTTAAAATACGGATGCGTTTGTTATGGGTAAGTACCGATTTGCGTTTCCTAACTTTGTCCAGAAGCCGTGCCAAATGAGTATTGTTTTGCTTTCTGACCTCAAAAATGATGACGATCGTAATATAGATTTTAATTTCTTTTCGATTCATAAGATTTCTCTATTATCAAGGTAATTACTTGATAGTGCAGGTGTTTTACTCAGCAAGCTAGGTAACCAATTAACAATTTTGCACTAAAATGACGCAACGACTTCTTTGTTAGGTGTTGCAGGCGGAGCGATCGTGCGTACCATAGACATTACGGGATATGGGACACGGGGAAGCGTTAGCATGGGCGAACGGAAAATCAGAGACACGCTCGAAGGGCAGCAGCTTGTAACTGCGCAATCTACGATGAATGTTGCGCAAGTCGCTGCGATGATGAAAGAGGATAGTATCGGTGCGATCCTTGTGTTAAATGGCGACAAGCTCGTCGGTATCTTCACTGAGCGGGATGCGCTTTTCCGCGTTGTGGCCGAAGGTCTTGATGCCGAGAAAACTACAATAGCTGAGGTTATGACCGAGAATCCGGTTACGATTGGGCCCGACAAATTCTTCACGGACGCGCTAGAGATTATGTATGGCGGGCGTCACCGCCACGTTCCCGTTGTTGAAAACGGTGGGCCAATTGGGATGGTGTCCTCAAGAGATGCCATGGGACCTGAATTGGAACAGTTTGTGTATTCGAAGATTCTCCAAGAACAAACGTTTGACGTACTAGCCTGATTTATCCAGTAGACTCGAAAACCCCATGGAAGACATAGAAGTTTTTGTCCCGGTTGGTGAGACTCGAGTGGTGGGTCGTCCGCTCGCACCTCGTTTGGCCCAACTAGATGGCGCTAGAATCGGTTGGCTCGATAACATGAAAGCGAACGCGCCAGAGCTTTTGCGTAACATTGCTGCGGCGCTAATTAAGCGAGGGGCCAACGGCGAAATGCTATTCACATCGAAAAACGCTACTGCTGCCGCGCCGGAATCAATTCTAGCCCACCTCCGTAACTGTGACGCTGTGGTTCTTGCGATCTCGGACTGAGGATCCTGTACGTCGTGGAGTGTCCATGACTCGATTCACCTAGAGGAAGCAGGCGTTCCGACGGCACTTGTGTGCAGTGACGAGTTTGGGCCGCTAGCGCGGGCCGAATCAAGAGTTCTGGGGCAAGCTGCACTACCGCTGATCCCGATACCACATCCTCTTGCAGGTAACGATCGTGAGCTGGTCGCGTCAAAGGCGAACGCTATAGCGGATGAAGTAGCAAGCGTACTTATTGATTCAGTTGAAGAGTTATCCGCGCGCTATGAAAATCGATTCTTGAGTTTGACTGAACGTCGGCTCGATGGTGGCGCGGTTTGCGTGGATGAGGTTTGTGCATTAGAGCCTGCGATCCTGGATATTCAGACTTGAAAGCTTGCCGGGATATTATGTGAGTAACACAGTTTCTCTCGATCCAGAGACTCTGGACGATGAATTCGAAGCGCGTGGCTGGGGTGATGGGTTACCCGTTGTTGCACCCACAGCCGAGCGGGTGAGAACAATGCTGTCCTACACTGATCGCTCAGGGGACGATGAACTTGGCACTATGCCACCGCGGCAAGGCATAGTTAGTATCGAGATTCTTGCAGTGAATGCTGTGATGGCGGGTTGCCGACCGGAGTATTTTCCCATTGTCATCGCTGCAATTGAAGCGATGCTTGACCCGGCCTTTAATTTATTTGCGGTTCAAGCTACGACCCATCCTTGCGCTCCTTGTATCATCGTCAATGGCCCTATAGCGCATGAGGTGAGGATTAACGCGCGTTACGGTGCATTTGGCCCAGGGGTTCGTGCAAATGCTACGATCGGTCGGGCCGTCCGGCTCATTTTAATGAATGTTGGTGGTGCGACCCCTGGGATTCTAGACCGTTCTACCCAAGGTCAGCCGGCAAAGTATGCGTATTGCGTCGCCGAGAATGAAGACGAGAGCCCTTGGGAGCCACTCCACGTAGAACGTGGGTTCGCTGCGACGGATTCAACGGTTACTGTTACTGCCGCAGATGGGCCGCACAACCTGAATGATCATATTAGTCAAAAACCAGACGGTATTCTCGCCACGATAACGTCCGGCCTTAGCGATATTGGTTGCAATAATGCCTATCTCTATGGCCAACCCACTATCGCCTTTGGTCCGGAACATGCCGCAATTCTCGCTGCCGCAAATTTAGGCAAAGATGACATTCGTTCACATGTGTTCGAACATGCACGCATACCTCGCACGCTCTGGTCACGTGGCGGCATGGCTGGGATGTTTGAAGATCATTTTCCAAATGATGAGCAGCTTCCGATCTTGATATCGCCGGACGATTTATTGATCATTGTCGTTGGCGGTTTCGGCCGCCATTCATGTTGGTTGCCGACATTTGGTAATACGACACGAGCGGTGACTAAAGCGATTGCCAAGATGGACGGAACTCACGTACGATCAATAAAAGAGTTTTTCGGGTAACCCATATTGATAGCATATAAATTTAAACTTTGATTAAGGGCATAATAGATAACCGTTAATCTTGTTTTAGCAGAATCCAGGAAATTACTATGATTAAACTGCATGGGGTGACGCTAAGTAATTATCATAATACGGCAAAGCTGGCACTGGTCGAAAAGGATATTCCGTTTGAAGAAATTAACCAAATGCCAAGTCAAGAACCGGATGTCCTCGCGTCAAGCCCTATGGGTAAAGTACCGTGGTTGGAAATAAATGGCGAATGCTTGAGCGAAACTAACGTAATCTTTGATTATCTTGAGGAAATAAAACCAGAATCGCCGTTGTATCCGGCTGACCCTTTTGCACGCGCGAAAGTAAAAGAAATCGTTAGGGTGGTAGAAAATTATATTGACTTACCTGCCCGTCGGCATATTGGGGCCGTTTATTTTGGAGGGCCTGTCGATGACGTGGCGTTCAAGGAAGTTAGGCCGGCTTTGGAGAAGGGTTTGAGTGCGCTCAGTCGTGTCGCATGCTTTGCGCCTTATATAGCTGGTGACGCTTTTACATACGCCGATATAGCGGCTTATTTTCAGATTCGATTTGCTAATTTGCACGCTACCAAAATTTATAACTGGGACATTTCGGAGTCGATGCCAGGGCTTAGAGATTATTTGGCCATGCTTTGTGAGCGTCCAGCGGTCGCGGCGGTCGATTCCGTAATGCAAGAAGCATTGGAAAACTTTCTTCCAAAGTAGGAGCGCAGTATAAGCTCGGTTAATGATCTTTGAGCGAATACCGCTGCGCCTTTCAATTGGCCAAACCTAATCGAGACTGGAGTATCATGTCTGAAGATTTTAATCTTTCTTGGTTGGGCGAGTTTCAAAAAAAGGCCAACGCCGATCGTGAACTCGGTATTGTGGGCGAGTGGTTTAGTACAACTTTTAGCGTGAGTTTCGGTTCGACGCGGGTCGCGTTCAAGATTGCTAACGGTCGTGTCGAAGAAATCATGCACGACCCTCGCTTTGATGTTCGCGCAATCTTTGGCTTTAGTGCACCAAGAGAGGTCTGGCAGAAGTTTTTTGCCCAAACACCGCCTCCCTTGTATCACGATTTATTTGCAATGATTATGCGTATTAAGGAATTTGTAATTGAAGGCGATAGCCTTGTGGCAATGCAAAACGCTAGGGCGCTCCATCGCATGATGTTGTTAATGCGGGAAGCGGGGATTGGGAATGTCTGATATTGAAGCGATCACCGGTCGTTATCTAAATATCACAGTCGATGGTCGGGCATACCGTATCTTCTACGAAGAAGCTGGTTCTGGAATTCCCTTGTTCTGTCTGCACACGGCGGGCGCCGACTCACGACAGTTCCGCCACATGTTGAATGATTTAGATCTCACGAAAAAATATCGTGTTGTCGCCTTTGACTTGCCTTGGCACGGTCGTTCTACTCCCCCGAATCTATGGTGGAAGGATCGGTACCTACTCACAGCAGATCACTATATGGCTATTACGAAAAGGGTGTGGGAGGCAATCGGTCTGCAACGTCCTATCGTGGCGGGGTGTTCTATGGGTGGAGCGATTGTGCTGAGGGCGGCCTTCGATCATCAAGATGAGATTCGTGGGATCATTGGGCTAGAAACTACCGCTGCCGGCCACGGTCGTTACAATGATTTTCTCCATCACCCGGCTGTACATGGTGGCGAACTTTGTGCGACTTATACTTATGGGTTGAACGCACCGGCTAGTCCAGAGTCTGGCAAACGTGAAAATTGGTGGTATTACGCGCAATCCGGACCTGGTGTGTACCGTGGCGATATTCATTTTTATTGTAATGATTGGGATGCGTGGAATGATTTGAGCAGGATTGACACATTGAAGTGCAAGGTTGCGTTGCTATCCGGCGAATATGATTATTCGGCGACTCCTCAGATGACAGAAGATGTACATAAAGCGATTCCGGGTTCCTACTTCAAATTGATGAAGGGTATGGGGCATTTCCCGATGATCGAAAATTATCCAAATTTTAAACCCTACCTAATGGATGCGTTGGCATACATCGGAGATTGAAGGACGTTTCTGTACGCTTTCGTTTATATTGAGATTCTTCCCTGATTTTGACGAGGATATCGCAATAATCACCGAGATTA
>DPMX01000096.1:2826-3181 GCA_003540955.1 Gammaproteobacteria bacterium | reverse complement strand
CAAATGAGTGGAATTGGACCAATGCAGGGACAGGCAGTTGTCTTCGAGCGATATTTCGAGGAAGACGTACCTGCGGCGCGGAATCGTTACAAAAACGAGACTCGTCGCCTATACGACGTGCTAAATACCCACCTGGCAAAAAACGAGTATCTCGCCGGTGATTATTCGATCGCAGACATTGCTAATTGGGCTTGGATCAAAACCCACCGCTGGGCACGAATATCTGTTGATGGACTAGACCATTTACAACGCTGGATCAATATCATCGCCGCTCGGCCAGCGGCACAACGCGGTATCGAGATCCCGCCGCCCAGCGGTAACTCGACAAAACAAAAGACGCTTGGTGCGAGTATTA
>DPMX01000096.1:0-2534 GCA_003540955.1 Gammaproteobacteria bacterium | reverse complement strand
AAGACGCTTGGTGCGAGTATTACGACGCGCTAACTAGTCTGCAGTTAGGAACTGATCTCAGTGCAGTCGACCCCAATCGTAAAAGATCTAGTACTTGTTGGCGGTGGCCACAGCCACGTCGAAGTCATTAGACGTTTTGCAATGCGTCCACTACCCGGAGTTCGGCTAACGGTAGTTGCGCGCGACGTTCACACAACCTACTCCGGCATGCTCCCGGGCCTAGTTGCCGGGCACTACAGCTTCGACGATACACATATTGACTTAGGGCCTTTGGTCCATCGGGCCGGCGGACGGCTCTATCACGACAATGCAATTGCCATAGACCCCGAAGCGAAAACTGTAAGTTGTTTAAACCGGCCCCCCATTTCCTACGATCTACTGTCGCTGGATATCGGGTCCTCTCAAGATACGTCCGTCCAAGGGGCTGCCGAATTCGCGATTCAAGTTAAACCGGTAAGTAATTTCACTTTACGCTGGGCCGAGGCTGAGAAGCGTATCCTTGCCAGCACTACACCACAACGTGTTGGATTTGTCGGCGGCGGCGCCGGCAGCATCGAATTATTGTTCGCGATCCGTCACCGCCTACTAAAACTAACTGCTTACGCTAACCGAAAGGATATCAAGCTGTCGTTTCAGCTGATCACTGCAAGCGACCGCCTCCTGCCAGGTTACAACAAGCGTGTTCAGAAAAAGTTCGAACAACTTCTTAGATCCGCTGGAGTCGAGCTCAATCTGTGCGAACGAGTGGTGAAGGTCCAAGAGGGCTTAGTTGTTTCCGAATCTGGTAAATCGATTGACCTAGATCATTTGTTTTGGGTTACCGAAGCCAGTGCTCCTGCGTGGCTTAACGAGACTGGACTTAAACTGAATGCCAACGGGTTTATTCTCGTTCGGGATACGCTTCAATCTGTCTCACACCCGAATATATTTGCTAGCGGCGATATTGCCGCTGTAGTTGAATATCCAAGACCGAAATCTGGAGTTTTTGCTGTCCGACAAGGCCCCCCTCTCAAAGAAAATCTATGTCGCTCAATCACGGGGCAACCGTTACGCTCGTTTAAGCCACAGCGCCAATCCCTGAGTCTTATCAGTATTGGCGATCGGTACGCGATTGGCTCGCGCGGTCCATTTACTCTTGGAGGCCGTTGGGTATGGCGCTGGAAAGATTGGATCGATAGGCGTTTTATGAAAAAGTATCGCGAGCTACCCGAAATGCTCAGTGCCGCAACAACAGAAACACCCATTTACTCGGCTGATATAACACAACACGATCTTCAAACCGATCCGATGCGTTGCGGAGGTTGCGGTTCAAAAATTGGTGACAATGTTCTACGGGCCGCATTAGGAACATTGAAACAAAGAAGCTATAACGATGTCATCATTGGGCTTGACGAACCGGACGACGCAGCGGTAATCAAATCGAAACCTGGAACCGTACTAGTTCAGACGGTCGATTCCTTTCGCGCGTTCATCGACGACCCATATGTCTTCGGTCAGATATCCGCGAATCATTGTTTGAGCGATATTTTCGCTATGGGTGCCACGCCGCAGACCGCGTTAGCGATCGTAACGTTACCTTTGGCAAGCCCAAAGGTTATGCGCAATGACTTAGTGCAACTGATGTCCGGCGCTATTGAAGTTTTCGACGCAGTAGATACTGCCGTCGTTGGGGGCCATACTAATGAGGGGCAAGAACTAGCGCTGGGCTTCGCGGTAAACGGTTATATTGACTATGAACTACTGAAACGTAAAGGTGGTGCCCAAGCCGGTGACCGATTGATCCTGACAAAACCGTTGGGAACCGGAGTTTTATTCGCCGGGGCGATGCGGGGCCGAGCACAGAGTCGCTGGATCGAAGCGGCACTGCACGCGATGCGACAATCGAATGCCCCAGCCGCACAATGTATACGTGAACACGCTTCAAACGCACTAACCGACGTTACTGGGTTTGGTTTATTTGGACATCTTTTAGAAATGTTGCGTTCAACGAACAATACCGCGACTGTTGCCCTTGATCGCGTGGCGTTATTCGACGGCGCAAGGTCGCTAGCGGATGAAGGAATCTTAAGTTCGCTACAATCAACAAATTTAGAGATTGAGGGTTCGATTGATGCAAGCAGTATCGAGCAAGATAATTCGATATACTCCTTATGCTTCGATCCACAGACGTCGGGAGGGCTGCTCGCCGCCGTTCCGGAGCCCAACGCCGAAGCCTGCGTTTCGAAATTACGTGAACTAGGTTACGCCCAGACCGCTGATATTGGTTCTGTCAACCATTCTTCCAATACACCCTCCGAAATGATTATCATGCTTAGTTAAATGACTATTTTCGGCACTCCTGACAGCGCTGAAGTGGGCCTAGAGCTATTTTTCAGACAACGGATCGATAATTTTTACAGTTTTATGTCGGTGGATCTGCGTTACGGAATTATTGTGAAAAATATACGATAGTTCTTGTATTCGTATTCGATGAAAAAGACACAGCTCGATCAACTTACATGCGTTACACCCAATTAGCTACCTCACTATTTTTC
>DPMX01000124.1 GCA_003540955.1 Gammaproteobacteria bacterium | reverse complement strand
TTCTTCGTCACCTATCATGTCATTTAGGCCGTCTGAGCATAGGAGGTAGATATCACCTGATTCGGCCACTCGTTCCTGGACATCAACCTCAACTTTTTCGTCTACGCCAAGTGCTCGGGTAACCCAATTCTTTGGCGTGTTTGTTTCGGCCTCTTGTGCAGTGAACAGTCCTTGATTTATCAACTCCTGGGCGAGTGAGTGGTCGGTGGTGATTTGATCAAGATGCCCATTCCTTAGTCGATAGACACGAGAATCGCCAACGTGCGCGACGGTAACCATATTATTGTAAAAAAGCACGACAACGACTGTTGTACCCATCCCTTTGTATTGCGGTACGTCAGTGGCTGTTCGAAAAATGTGCCGGTTCGCATCCAAAATCGAGTCGCGCACCAGGGTTGACTCAGCTGAGAGACTCGGAGAGGCGTTACGGGGATCGTTGTGGGCCGCCTGAAGTTCGCCGCGCATCGTATCTAGTATTGTTTTGGCTGCAATGGCGCTAGCTACCTCACCGGCCCTATATCCACCCATACCATCGGCCACCACAGCGAGGCCGATGGTTGGATCTGTGATGGTCGAATCTTCGTTATGCGGGCGCTGCATCCCCGTGTCAGAGACATTTACTAGCTCAATCTTGGAGGAGAGGTCCACGGTTGCGATGTCCTAAATCGATATTGGAAAGAGTCGTTATTTAGGTGCGGGATCGGAGCAACATGCAGTTGCTCAACCGATCGTTACACGGCGACGCATCTCGACCGCCACACCCGCCGCGCAATGGCCATCTTCCGAATGCACGGTTTCGTTTATAGGAGATGAGACTTTTATCCATACGTATTATTTCTTGTCACCGATTTGCCTAACGCATTCCTGGATGTCTTTAGCCATTTCTGCCCCTGTTTGGTACCGTTTATTGATGTCTTTTTGCAATGCCCTGTCAATAATAGCCGCAATATTCGGCGTTCGCAGCTCCAAGTCTGGGCGTAACTTGAAAATATTCTGATGGGGTTCGTTGGCAATTTTGTACATTAATGTCGCCATTGAGTCGCCTTTGAACGGAAGGTTGCCCGTGGTCATTTGATAGAGCATCACGCCTAGAGAAAAAAGATCGGAGCGGCCGTCGACTTTTTCTCCGGATAACTGTTCGGGGGACATATACGAGGGCGTACCAAGCACCATCCCGGTTTTTGTTCTACTTGAATCGGTAATCCGTGCGATGCCGAAATCAGTAATTTTTACCTGCTTTTTGTTTGACTCGTACATTATGTTGGCAGGCTTTATGTCACGGTGCACGACGTTCTGCTTATGTGCTGAATCTAGCGCGATCGCTGATTTAAAAACAATCCCCATGACGATTGGGAACGGTAGTAGACTATCTGCTTTGATGTGATGCGTTAGATCGCGGCCTTCAAGAAACTCCATCGCAATGTAGGCTAGATCATATTCTTCACCGGCGTCGTAGACGGTCACAATATTTGGGTGTTGGAGTCGCCCGGCTGTCTCTGCTTCACGAAAAAAACGTGATTTGACCTCCTCCAGTTCGTCTGCTTCGAACTCCTGTGCAAGCGCCATCGTTTTAATAGCGACAACTCGGTTGATTTTGGGGTCCTTGCCGAGATAGACGATACCCATTGCGCCCTTGCCAAGCTCTTTTTCGACTTCGTATCGGCCTAACATAGGTTTCGATATTGAACCATCTAACAATAATGTCCCAGTGGCCGCGCTCGACGCGCTTCCTCCTCCTAGTAAGATCGTCTCTTCCAGCTGCCTGGCCCGGTTAGCTTTTGCTTTAATGTCTTTGAAATCTGGGTCTTTTTCTCCGATGTACTGGTAGACCGCGGCTGCTTTGTTGAATTTTCGTTTAGCTTCAAAATCGATTGCGAGGTTATAGATTGCTTCCAAGATCTGCTCATCTGGTGGACAGCGGCGAAAATAGTCAAAGGCCATATCAAGCTCGCCTTTTTGTTGATGTTGTAGGGCAAGCTGCTTGTTGTTCATGGCGGAGTCAACATCAAGGCGCTGTTTGCTTGCTTCCGTGACGAGATAGCGTTTTGTAGTCAGTAAGATATGCCCAATTACTAATAGCGAGGCCGCCGTCATAAGCTGTAACCACATGCCTTGTGAGACCATAACTGAGAGTTCTGTCGCAACTAGCGCAACGAGCAAAAGAAGACTGATTAACGCACCAGGACCAGCCTTTAGTTTTGGCAGCAGTGCTACTAAATAGGTCCCAATTAGAAGGATTGCCAACAGTTCCGCTAGGCTGGCCCAGTTCGGTTGTACGAAGAAATGTTCGTTCAGTATGCTTGCTACCGTGTGTGCCATTATCAGCACGGGTCCGCCAACGTTGCCAATCGGCGTTTGCAAATCTGAGCCCATGCCGAACGCGGTGGCGCCAATCAAGACGATTTTATTTTTAAAATTTTCAATCGGCACTTCGCCTTGAATAATGTCGTAGAATGAGTAGATATCAAATGCCGGCCTACCGCCCTCCCGTCCGCCATAGAAGAACGTATTTATCGAAAGTAGTGGGTCGGTTTTTATTTTTAATCTACCGAGCTCAACGCTATCGCCCAGGTTCACTTTGATATCTGCGGCAGCTAGATTTAGGCTCGCCGCCGCGATCATTAACGATTGGGATGGGAAAAAGTTGTCGTAATAGCTGATAACGAGCGGTTCAGAACGAACATCGCCATCGACATCAAGGAGATTGATGAGGTGTCCGATGCCTTGTGCATGACTACCAATCGCTGCGATAGGCGGTACCGCTGCAACCGTCAACAACGGGACGGTATTCTCGTCATATGCGCCGTTGATATTCGCTTCAGGGATCCGAAATCGCCTCACATGCTCGGGGAGTTCGAAGTCGGGGTTGCCGATAGGATCGCCCGGGACAAACTCCATTCCGAGGATTGTGCGTTTGCCAGTCTTAAAACTATGGGCCAGGATCCCATCTGTATTTAGCTCTTTTTCCGCGAGATTTAAGTTTTCGGTAATAGAATTTGCGTCGGCCTGGGCCATGTTGACGCCGGCCAGCTGGCTGCGTAAGCGCTTGATCCAGATCAATCCAGGATCTACTTGAGCTTCAGAATAAAAGATGGTGTTACCAATTGTTTTCGCGCCGCCGGTGACGAGCTTATCGATCATCTGGGCGTGAATCTCTCGCGACCATGGCCAACGGCCAATGTTTTGTATACTCCTGTCATCGATCGCAATCACCGCGATTTTGTCACCGGGGTCGGCTGATGACATGCGCACGCCAAGATCGTAGGCGTCGCGTTCAAGGCTGCCGAGAACGGCGTTACCGGTCATTCGTAGGGCAAGAAAAACTAGCGAAATAACGAGACCTACGAACCAATCGGATTTCCAGAATGCCTGTTTCATTCCTACCAGCAACTGATTGTTATATCGAGGTGTTAGCCATAGTACTTTGTATCATCTCACTATAATAGCTTCGCTCGGGGTTGGTATAGTGGTTTTATAGTTATCGTTAACTTTAAAGGATTGTGAAACAGTCGTATTTCAGAACAGAAACCTCACCACCGACGTACGCTTTGGTTTCGGACTTAGGAAAGGTGTCTCTTATAAATCGTTCCGGCGTATCAACACGCTATTTTCGGGTGACTCTGTACCCTCTTGACAGGCTTTCACTTTTGCCGAGTGGTATCCCTATTGGCCCTGCCCTATTTGGCCATTTAACTCAATCATATGACGGCCCACTCCGGCGTTCCATTTATCTCTCGAGGTATCGCATCTTGTCCGGCTTATCCTTCCACTCGTCGGCGTCTTCCGGTGGCTCTTTCATTTCGTTGATCATCGGCCATTCTCGCGATAGCTCGGCATTCAGTTCCAACAGGGATTGTTCGGTATCCGACAAATCATCTTCCGACTTGATCGCTTCAGCTGGGCATTCGGGTTCGCACAAAGTGCAATCGATGCATTCATCTGGGTCGATGACCAGCATATTGGGGCCCTCGTGAAAACAATCGACGGGGCAGACTTCGACACAATCGGTATATTTACATTTGATGCAGTTTTCGTTAACAACAAAAGTCATGGTTTAGGTTATCAATCCAAAAACGAGGTGGCACTATTATAACCGGGTCTGAGAAACGTCCCAGTACTAAATTGGGAGTCGCCGGAAAGGAGGCTCTATTAGCCAGGGTCTCATGAATTTTGTCGATTACAACGGATGCCATCTGGAGCATCGACAGCCGTATGTCTAATGGATCCTGCTCTTCTTGAGGCTATACAAGTGATAGACTAGATCGAGTGCTTCTTTCGGCGATAATTCGTCCGGGTTGGTTGCGTCAAGCACTGATTTAATTTGGCTTAAATCATTGTCGAATAAAGGTATTTGGTCGTTGTCGGCATCGTATTTCGGTTGCAGCGTTTTGTCTTCGATCGTTCGGAGATGTGCTCGAGCTCGCTCAATAACATCGGTCGGAAGGCCGGCTAGGAGGGCAACTGCTAGTCCGTAGCTACGACTTGCGGGCCCTTGTTTAACGGAATACAAGAAAACGATTTCGTTTCCATTTTCGACTGCATCGAAACGTACGTTTTTGGTCTGGGGCAAAATCTCTGACAGTGTGGTTAGTTCAAAATAATGCGTCGCAAAAAGCGTAAACGAGCAGTTCACTCGAGCTAAGTGCTCGGCAGTGGCCCAGGCTAGGGCGACTCCGTCAAAAGTGCTTGTCCCACGCCCTATTTCATCGATCAAGACCACACTTGATTTTGTCGCATTGTGCAGAATATTTGCCGTTTCTGTCATTTCGACCATAAATGTACTCTGGCCTCCGGAGACATTGTCAGCGGCTCCAATTCGGGTAAAAATTCTATCTATAGGACCGATCGTTGCGGATGCCGCTGGGACGAAACTGCCGATATGCGCCATGATGACGATCAGTGCTGTTTGGCGCATATAGGTAGATTTACCGCCCATATTTGGGCCAGTTACGATCAGCATGCGACAATCATCGTCGAGCTGGAGATCGTTCGCGACAAAT
>DPMX01000284.1 GCA_003540955.1 Gammaproteobacteria bacterium | reverse complement strand
TGGTTGGGCGACATATATATTGAAAGTGTCCATAGCAACGGGAGTCATGTTTCTCGTATTGTTGGCATTGAGTGAGACTCAGGCAACATGGACGGCGGCAACCGCGTTCACACGCGGAATGATGCTCGCGAAATTAATCACCACGGGTGCGGTGAGTTATTTTCTTTGCGCTTTTTTGTTTGGCCTACGACCAAGGTTTTTTATGCAACCTATCGAGAAGCATTAATGGATATCTGTCATGTGGGCGATTACGTAGCAGGCATCCTGTACAATTATGACCTTAAGACCGTTTGAACCAACTAAAGCAAGTACGATGAAATGGAACTAATACGCGGTGTGCGAAATATTCGATCGCGACACCATGGCACTGTGGCGAGTGTGGGCAACTTTGATGGGATGCATCTGGGCCACCAAGCGGTACTCAGACAGCTGATCGATTCGTCGGCGCGTTATCGGCTGCCGTCAACCGCGATCATATTCGAGCCTCAGCCGGCGGAGTATTTTCACACTGAGGGACAACCGCCGCGCCTAACCGCACTACGAGAAAAATTGATGCTATTTCGGCGCTTTGGCGTCGATCGTGTCTGTGTTATGCGGTTTAACGAACATTTCGCTGCACAGACTGCGGAACAATTTGCTATCGATACCCTCGTTGATGGCTTCGGTACTCGCGAGTTAGTCATTGGCGACGATTTTAAGTTCGGCAGTGCACGCGGCGGCGATTTCTTCGCCTTGCAATCGTTTGGTGAGCGTTACGGATTCACTGTGCTTCGGACCCAATCGCATATTCTAAATGGGGAGCGGATTAGCAGCACAGCGGTTCGGCAGAAGTTGATCGACGGTAATTTTGATGGTGCCGAAAGCTATCTAGGTAGACGCTATTTCATTGCAGGTCGAGTAGTACATGGTCAACATCGCGGCCGGTCGATTGGATTCCCGACAGTAAACCTTAAGTTGAACCGTGGTAGGGCCCCACTTAATGGGATATATGCGTCATATGTTCGTGGCCTTGATGAACGACTCTTGCCCGCGGTGAGCTATGTTGGATCACGTCCGGTAATCGAAGACCCGACTTATGTATTAGAGACGCACATTTTTGATTTCGACGAGGATTGCTATGGTCGCCACCTAACGGTCGAGTTCGTGGAAAAAGTGCGCGGTGATTTACCGTTTGAGTCATTTGAGACATTGCGTCAGCAGATCGTCGAGGACTGCGTTGCTGCCCGTAAGGTTCTTGGGTTAAAAATTGATTGAACAAGGAAGGGTATGAGGTGTAAAACTCGACACTGGCTTGGTGTTGCGATCGCCATTGTTGCGTTAGATCAGCTGACAAAATATCTAGCGGTATTGTGGTTAGACTATGGCGATCCGGTCGCCATAGTCTCAGGGCTGAATTTTACCCTTGTCTATAATACAGGAGCCGCGTTTAGTATTCTGAGCGAGGCTTCAGGATGGCAGCGTTGGTTATTCGCGGGCGTCGCGTTGACGGTTATAGTCGTTATAACCCTTTGGCTTCGTCAACTGGGCGAACAACAACAATGGCTGCCGTTGGCTTTAACTTTGATACTGGGCGGGGCGGTCGGTAATTTCTGGGATCGAGTGGCACTTGGTTACGTCGTAGATTTCATCCAAATATATTATGAAAATTGGTACTGGCCGACATTCAATGTAGCGGATTCTGCGATTTCCGTTGGGGCAGTGATGTTACTCCTGAGTGGTTGGATCACACGCCCGCGTGGAGCCGAAACCGAATAGATACTGTCGCGCAGACGTGCGGAGGGGAATGTTTCGCCTCTTGGAAGCGGTTTCGTTTCCCAGTTGCCTAATTTTCAACGATAATACTAACCGCGAGGAAAAATCTGCAGAATAGGAAACGTTATGGAAATTCATCTTTCAAACCCTCGTGGTTTTTGTGCTGGGGTAGACCGCGCGATCGGGATCGTTGAAAACGCACTCGAGATATTCGGCGCTCCGGTCTATGTGCGTCACGAAGTCGTCCACAATAAATACGTGGTCGATGGTTTGCGTGAGAAAGGCGCGATATTTGTTGATGAACTTGATGAAGTCCCGGACGACGCAACGGTGATTTTTAGTGCTCACGGCGTCGCAAAGGCCGTCCGTGAGGAGGCTGCCCGCCGTGAATTGCGGGTTTTCGATGCGATTTGTCCGCTGGTGACCAAGGTTCACATGGAAGTTGGCAAATACCAACAAGATGGACGCGAAAGTATCCTGATTGGGCATGCGGGGCATCCAGAGGTAGAGGGTACTCTAGGTCAATACAACGCCAGCGATGGTCGTGGTGGCATGTACCTTGTCGAATCTGTGCAGGATGTATGGGATCTCAAAGTAAAAGACCCAGAGTTTCTCGCGTTTGTTACACAAACGACCTTATCTATGGACGACACGGCGGAAATTATCGATGCGCTGCGCAAACGGTTTCCAAAGATTGTGGGGCCCAAAAAAGAGGATATATGCTATGCCACGCAAAATCGCCAGGATGCCGTTAAACGATTATTAGAAAATAGTGATCTGATCCTTGTGGTAGGCTCCCAGACGAGCTCCAATTCGACTCGCCTGAAGGAAATCGCGGAAAAACAAGGAATTGCCGCTTACCTCATCGATAATGCGGACGAAATTCAGGCATCCTGGCTACAGGGTAAACAGAGCGTTGGGGTGACCGCCGGAGCGTCCGCGCCGGAGGTGCTGGTAGAGCACGTTGTGGAAAAGCTAATCGAGTGGGGTGGGCACACTGTTAATGAGGTGCCTGGAATCACCGAGCAGGTCGTCTTCAGCTTGCCTCGGGAACTAGTGCTTGCTTCAGATCAACTAAGTGAGTCCGCGATTTAACCACCGAGATTGTGGACTTTGCTCCGCAACGCCGGCAACGGCCCTCTCGATCTTGAACGGCATTCGATCCAGGGATGGTGGATTTCCGGGTAAAGCGTCAAACCGGAATGACATTCAATCGCATTTGAACTAGACGGAGTCTAAATCGGGGGTATACTGCTTGTATGGCTAGTGCGACCCATTTATTTCCGATACGCCATGATGCAATTCCGAGTTTGCTCCAGAAGTACGGTATTGTGCCGACGACACAAAGGATTGAGATTGCAGCGACTCTACTCTGCGAACGTCAACATTTATCCGCAGATCAGGTTCTTAAAAGGCTGACCGAGCATGGTGTATCGGTTTCAAAGGCGACGGTGTACAACACGCTTGGGTTATTTGCTGAGCGTAGCCTAGTGCGGCAGGTGATCGTTGACCCGGCAAAAGTGTTCTACGATTCTAATACCGAGCCACACCATCATGTCTACAATGTGGATGACGGAACGCTAATCGATATAGACACTGCTAATATGTGTCTCGAGCAAATACCTTATCCTCCCCGCGGGACTTTTGTGGAGACCGTGGATATCGTGATCCGGATCAGAAATACAGTCTAAAATCTGATTTTGTACACAGGGCTATGGGTAGTCTTGTTGCGTACACTTCGATTAAGAATATGAATTTCGGCGTGAGAATTCGAAAAGTCGTTGGGTGAGGTCATGATCGCGTCGCCAAAGGGGCGATCTGCAATCTAAATAATTGCCGGGATAGCTCAGTTGGTAGAGCAACGCATTCGTAA
>DPMX01000164.1 GCA_003540955.1 Gammaproteobacteria bacterium | reverse complement strand
GGGCGGGCTAAACGCCCGCGACTACGGAGCAAGGGCAAATACGCTTCGTAACCCTGATGGAGCAGGTTTTGGAATGCCAACTGCTCTTGCCGCGGCTTCGCATAAACGAGATACCACGCGGGGTTCAGGGTGCCGGTTTTAGAATCGTCCATTATGCAAATAATCTACTTGACTGCAGGGCGCCGATACAGCCACCGAGCGACAGCGACCCTATGGAACAGCACCAATCAATACGTAACATATTGTCGTTGCCCACCCAAAGTCCCAGCAAGCACGTCCACAATGCTGCTCTCAACCATACGAGCGACTTCGTTCCGAAAATGCAAGGGATCCCAAAACTTTTCATCGCTGCTGGTAATTTCGGATTCAATCATGAAGTCAATCATCTTTACCCCGTATTCCTGGCCTAACATTACGATCCGACCCTTGCACTCACGATAGAGTGCTTCTGACCGCGCTAGATAATCACCGTGAAGCGGCGCAAAAATAATAATCGTGCCTTTTACTTCACTACTAGTCGCTAGCATAGTAGAAAGTAGATCGTGAGCTGCAAACTCCCAGCTCGGATATTGGCTATCAGGCGGGATTTGCGGAATCCGACGAACAAGGGGTACTCCATTCGGATAAAGGCGAGCCCGAACTACGCGAGGGTCATACACACCAAAGTCCATAGTGAAATTTCTGTAACCATTAATTTCGTATTTCGCCGTGCGGCGTCCGACAACATATTCCAATAAGCGTACGGTATTTTCCAACGCCTTGTCATTGAACATATAAAGCAAGTCATCCCACGAATTATCGTTAAACATCCATTCCGGAAATGCACGGAACGTGTATTTTTTATACTCCGTCTCGCGCCGACACCAACTATCATCAATGCCGATGACGACGTAGTCTGTAACCGGGTGGTGACGCAGAAACAATTCGTGCATCCGCTTTTGTTCGTAGGCCGTTGCAGAATTCATCGCTAGATTCGCAAAGCGTGTGCCGATAGCATTGTCGAGATTCTGAGGGTTCAACAGTCGAACCGTGGACGAGCCAATAATTACGCTGTTGAAGATCGGATTCCGGGCAAGCGCTGGATAAGCGAAACGCTGGTTCGTGCTAATTGGAGCACGATCCAATGGCAACGAAAAAGGCACATTCTGATAGGGATCGACTAACAAAATCAGACCATAGACCAGTACTACCAGGACGCCGATGCTCGTGAGCAAAGTTTTCAAAAATTTAGTGCAGTCCATACGCCTTAAAACTGAAAGTAAAGAAACTCTAATCCACGCCCCTGACCCACCCGTAACGTAACGAGAACCAAACCGCACGCAACGGCAATTGCATACCGTCTCTTTAAAAGATTAGCTCGTCTAGATAAGGTGAAGCTCGTAGGCCCTATAACGGCAGCTACGCTAGCTACGACAACGTAGCTGAAATCTTTCCAATCCAGTGTCCCAGTGTCAAATCCACCTACCCCTGACATAGCAACGAAGAACGATTGGGCCACTATGAAATTATCCGCACGGAATAAAACCCAACCAAAAATCACAAACAACATCGTCAATAACCAAGCTCCGGGGGCAGGCAAAGACCGCCCAATCCTCTCCCACGCTCGATTGCTGCAAATTGCGGCCCCGTGTAATACACCCCAGGCAATGAAGGTCCACCCTGCTCCATGCCACAAACCACATAACAGCATGGTTACCATTACTGCCCAATAAACTTGGGCGAGATTTCCTCGGCTACCACCTAATGGGATGTAGACGTAGTCGCGCAAGAAATTCGATAAAGTTATATGCCATCGTCGCCAGAAATCCCTAATGTTGACCGCCTGGTACGGAGCATTAAAGTTCAATGGTAGCTTTAATCCAAACATCGCACCGAGCCCAATTGCCATATCCGAATACGCGGAGAAATCGAAGTACAGTTGGAGCGAGTACGCTAGTGCCGTGAGCCACGCACTACCGAATGCAATGCTTTGTCCGTTCGCAACCGCTACGAATCCCACGTCGGCGATTGGAGCGAGCTCGTCGGCAAAAAAAACCTTCTTGATTAAACCCAAAGTTAACAGAATAATTCCGCGCGATACCTGTTCTACCAAGCCATCGCGCCACAGCGGTTCGGAGAACTGGGGGATCAATTGGTTGTGACGCACGATCGGCCCAGCAATCAGTTGCGGGAAAAAGCTGACAAAAGCTGCGTACTCTATCAACCGGTAGGTCGGGGCTCTATCTCGATAACAGTCGACTAGGTAAGACACTTGCTGAAAGGTGAAAAAACTAATCCCCAGCGGTAGCACAATACCCCAACTCTGATGTTCTACGCCAAATGCGTTCAAAGCGTTTTCAGCGAAGAAATTAGCGTATTTAAACAAACCGAGTACGGCGAGATTTAAACCGATTCCAATTACCAAAACCCCAGCTTTCCGGATCCTGGCGTAGAGTCGGATTATGAACCACGTCATTAATATCATGCCACCTAACAACGGCACAAAGCGCGGATCCCACCAGCCGTAGAAGACTAGCGATACGGTGGTCAAAACCGTGATGCGCACGGTATACGATTTAGCGAATCCGTAATAGGCAAGCAAGCTCAGCGGCAAAAATAGTAGAAGGAAGGCTTGGGAAGAGAATAACATTGGACGCTATATTACACTGCGATGATGGTAACCGAGAGTCCGTTTTGTTGTTATTTCTGAAGTAATCGCGCCGGAGGTGCAAACCGTTCAAACATCGATGCCGAATAACTTTTAAGTTTAGTGGATCCGAGCCCGCATGACTTCCGGCCACGAGAGCAATCCCAGGGTATTACTGAGAACACCCTCCTCCAAATGGAACAACCTATTCTCGTGTAAATGGGTTACTTAACGGCCGATGCAATGATAAGTAAATCCGAGTTCTTCCATGTGCGCGCGCTCGTACACATTGCGCAAATCGATGAAGGTTGGCGAGCGCATCTGAGCCTTGCCACGTATAAGATCTAGTCCCCGATACAAATTCCATTCTGTCAGCAAAAGGACTGCGTCGGCGTTTACGAAAACATCGTAGTGATCATTACAGTAAGTAAAGGCTGCAGGTAGCAAGTTACGTGCTTCGTCCGTCCCTTGCGGATCGTGCACACTTATTTGCGCGCCGTTTTCAAACAATGGCGGCAAAATCGACAACGCCGGAGCATAGCGCATATCATCGGTCTCAGGTTTGAATGTGAGGCCGAGCACACCGATTGTTTTGCCATTCTCGGAGCCTCCAAGTGCATTACGGATTTTATTAATCATACGTTCCTTTTGCGCCGCATTGACCTCGATAACTGATTCGACGATACGACTTGAGGTATCGTGTTCCTGAGCGATTCTGACCAAAGCCTGAGTGTCTTTAGGGAAGCAAGAACCGCCGTAACCGGGACCGGGGTGAAGGAATTTACCGCCAATCCGTTTATCCATTCCCATCCCCTTGGCTACCGCATGCACATCTGCGCCGACCGCTTCGCAAAGCATGGATATCTCATTAATAAAACTTATCTTGGTTGCTAAAAACGCGTTGGACGCATACTTGATTAGCTCAGCACTCTCAAGACCGGTAACCAGCACCGGCGTTTCGATCAAATTAAGTGGCCTATAAAGTTCCCGTAACAACTTTTCGGCCCGTTCACTTTCCACGCCGATGACGACACGATCCGGACGCATAAAATCGGAAATCGCAGCGCCTTCGCGTAGGAACTCCGGATTCGACGCCATGTCAAAATCTACTGAGGGATCAGCTTCTCGAATTATGCTCGCCACATTTCTCGCAGTACCAACCGGCACTGTCGATTTATCAACAATGACCGTGTAATTCTCCAGATAACGCGCCAGTTGCTCCGCTACTTCGTAGACAAAACTCAAATCCGCAAAACCATCTCCACGCCGGCTAGGCGTACCGACCGCTATAAAGACTAGATTCGCTGTGCCTGCGACCGCACCTAAATCACTGGTAAACGTTAAGCGCCCGTCGCGCACGTTACTCGCGACTAGCTCTTCCAGTCCAGGCTCATAGATCGGGATCTCCCCGTTGTTTAACCCCGAAATCTTTTTGGCGTCGACATCAACGCACGTCACGTTGGCACCAAACTCCGCAAAGCAGGTTCCTGAGACAAGCCCGACGTAACCCGCACCGATCATTACAACGTTCATCTAAGTTCAGAGTCTCCAGTGCGTTATTCGTAACGGCTTGGTGTCACGATCCAGCCGTGCTTTAACGTCAACCACGATACCACTCTCGCTTCGCAAATATTTGACAACGCCACCCCATCCTGCATCAATAAATTGGGTGTGCGGAACGGCGAGCACAACAACGTCTGAAGTGATCAAGTTTTCCGGTTCAAGTAACTTAATATCATACTCACGCCTAGCCGCTGAGGGGCTCGCAAACGGATCATGGACTTGTACTTGAATCCCGTATCCACGAAGCCTTTGAACAATATCGATCACTTTCGTGTTGCGTAGATCTGGAACATTTTCCTTAAATGTAAATCCGAGAACCGTGACGACACTACCCTTTACCACCAAACCAGAATTGATCATCAACTTGATTGTCTCATCCGCAACGTAATTACCCATATCGTCATTGATATTTCGCCCCGCTAGTATCACCTGAGGGATATAGCCGGTCTTCTGCGCTTTGTGCGTCAGATAGTACGGATCAACGCCAATGCAATGACCGCCGACGAGACCAGGATCAAATTTCAAAAAATTCCACTTGGTCCCAGAGGCCGCAAGCACATCACGCGTGTCGATGTTCAAGCGTTGAAAAATCAAAGCCAACTCGTTCATCAGCGCGATATTGAGATCCCGTTGCGTGTTCTCGATCACCTTCGCTGCTTCAGCGACTTTTATCGAAGCAGCACGGTGGACTCCGGCGGGTACAACGCTTTCATAAACCTGAGCCACGATTTCCAAGATCTCGTCATTTTGTCCCGATACGACCTTAGTAATGTTCGTGAATGTATGCTCCTTATCGCCTGGGTTGATGCGTTCCGGGGAGTACCCAACAAAAAAATCTTTGCCACAAACAAGCCCGGAGCTTCTTTCAAGAACAGGAACGCAGTCCTCTTCGGTTACACCTGGGTAGACGGTCGATTCAAAAACGACAATATCGCCTTCTTTTAATTGGGTTCCTACAGTTTCGGCCGCGTTAAGCACCGGCGTCAGATCCGGAACCTTCGCTCTATCGATTGGAGTGGGGACTGCGATAATATGAAAATCGGCGAGTGCAAGATCCGATGCGTCAGAGGTAAATAATATGTTAGAATCAGCCAACTCCGCGGCCGTCACTTCGAACGTGCTATCGCGGCCTTG
>DPMX01000064.1:3226-5697 GCA_003540955.1 Gammaproteobacteria bacterium | reverse complement strand
TGGTCGCGCGACGATAGTAAGGTTATCGGCATCGATAGGAACCGCGCAGCACACAGCATAGTCAGTATCATCCTCGGTCATGTTCCGGCAAGGCATTACTAGTAACTCGTGCATATAAGGAGCGCCGGTGATAATCGCTTTGGCACCACGAATGACAATACCGTCTTTGCGTCTTGTCTTGATGTGCACATAGGAATCGGGGTTGGGTTGGTCGCTCGGACGCAGCGAACGGTCGCCCTTGCCGTCCGTCATAGCGACACCTAAGGTTAAATCTTTGCTGTGCACTAGGTCGAGGTAGGCGAGAAAGCGCTGATGGTAGTTGCCATTGGTTGCGTCATCGAGCTGATATGTCGCTTGATGGATCGCATTTATTGCATCGTGTGTCAGGTAACGCTGAGCACAGCCGCTCTCACGGCACACTAGCCGAGTAGCTTCAAGTTTACTCAGGAGATCTTGAGGTTCTTCATCGATATGAAGCATACGATTTACGGTTGTGCCGTTTGCACGATATTCTGCCGTCATTAAATGCCGGTATCTCTCATCTAGTGCAAAGTCGTACGTCACTCCAACCGCTGCGATTCCGGGTGCGACCCTAGGTTCATCCGCCACAGACTCTATCCGGTCCCCGTTGATGAACACACGTGGTGAATAACGGCGGAGGGATTCTCGATAATCGTTACCGGACATTAACATGTTTGGTCTCCAGATTTTTGTCAGTCTTGCGCAATGCGTCAGTGAGTGTTTTGAGGCCATGTTCGTGCTCGAGATTCAACACCAGTTGCATTAATCGCTTGGCATCTTTTGTACTGATTGTGCGGTTTGCATTGTCCAGATATTTAGCCTTGATATCGCTACCCGACATTGGGTTTCCTACTGAACCTCGATTCATTTGCTCACGATGATGAAGTAATCTGCCATCCTTTGTATGAATGTCGATGGCACCAGAAAAATATTCAGGATAGGCAGACTGCGGATCGGGTTCGTAGCTCACCTTCGCGCAGAAATTTAGAATGTCTGGATCGTCGAGTACCTTGTCTTCTAGCTCTGCTAGGCCGAACTCCTCACGTAAAAATGCGGCTGCGATCACGTAATTAATGCTGAATTGAGCGTCGTAAGAATTTTGAGGTCGAAGTTTGTGCCTAGCTGGTTCGCAAATGACTGGAATCTCGTTTGGGTGTACATACGCGACGATACTATTTACGTCCTCGCCTACAAGCAGGTGTTTCCGTTTTAATTGAATCGTTGCGTCAGCAAATGCGTGAGTCATGTGGCACGCAGGGTAGGGTTTGAATGCAATATTTAGCATTTCCCATTGCTCGCCGAGCCGGTCGGTAAGCTTACCGACATTTATCGCGCTCCCTTCCTGGGTATGTGCTGAGAACAAACCGAAGCGCCCAAAATACGGTTCACGCGGACCGAAAAATCCATGCTTTGCCATAACCACTGCCGTTTGGGCACAAACGCTGGCCCATCCGGGGTGGTTGCGCTTCGTCCATGCGCCATCATCGAGAAACTGCATACTTCCGGCGGCTTTGGAGAGTACAATTCCCTGTGCGTCTTTTAGCTGGTTGCGATTTAGTCCGTACAGGTAACCGGCCGAAAGGGCGCTCCCGAATGCACCTACAACGCCGGTCGGATGAAACCCCTTTTCATGGAAGCCGCCACGCGCGGCAGCACCGATCCGACTAGCGCATTCGGAACCTATGATAAATGCGCTGAGAGCGGCGGGCCCATCGCAATCGTTTGCGAGCCCAGCTGTCAACATTGTCGGCACCATGCTCGCCGATGTGTGTACCACAGCTTCACTATGGGTGTCATCAAAGTCTAGGCCGTGGATAAGCGTTCCAATGAGGTGAGCGGCGTCACGTTGCGGTAAATGGAGATCGAATCCAATCACGGGGAACGCCCCAACGCCCCCGAGTTCGTCAAGCGCAGCCGCTGTGGTTTTGGCAAAAGGATAATTACAGGACGCGAGCCCGATTCCCACCGCGTCAAGGATACATAGCTTTGCGTGAGCAGTTACTGCTTTAGGCACACTGTTAAGATCAAAATTGGACACGAATTCCGCAAATTGTCCAGCGGCATCAGCTGTGGATGCGCTAAGATCATGGGTGGATGGTTCGCTCATGTTGCCTGGAGCTCTTCCGACTGGCTCGCAATTATCGCGTCATAGAGCGTAACAATTCTTTGGGCCTTTTCTACGATTGGATAATCGACAAAATATCCGTCGACCTGTATCGATGCTAGTCCTTGGGATTCCGCTGCATCGAAGCTAGAAATTATCTTACGTGCCCAAGCTGCTTCCTCATCTGTAGGGCTGTAAGCTGCGTTTGCTGGGCCGACCTGATCCGGGTGAATGCAGAGTTTGCCTTGGAACCCGAACTCACGCCCTTTGCGAGCCGAGCGCGCGAAGTGCTCGTGTTCCTTTATATGTATAAAGACTGTATCGATCGGTGGGTCGATCTCCGCAT